>CAWVVG010000079.1:0-11419 GCA_963932775.1 uncultured bacterium | reverse complement strand
GACTGCAGCCAGAATGCGGGCCACGCCGATCCCTTGCTCCAACCAGCGTATGAGGAGCCGACCATCGGCCGCGGATAGAAATGGAGCACCGCCGCGCATGGCGACCACATATGCGCGCACTTCCTCCGCTTTGTCGGCGAGGCTGTGGGGCTCAGGCTGTGAAGGTTGTGGCAGAGTCATGTCATGATGGTTGCGGAGGGTCGGTATGAGACCTTACTATCCCGCTACTGAATCGTGGAGTCTCTCATGCGCTTTGCTTGTTCTATTTCTTTGTTTTTAGCCTTTGGCTTGGTTGCTCAGCCCGCTTTTGCGGTCGATGACGATGACTTTCTTCTGGACGACGATGAGTCCGAGGAAGAAGAGGACTCCATTCCAGCGCCTCGACTGGATGAATTCGATGCCATGGATGAAGACCCCGATGATGCCGGACTCGATGAACTCGAGGACGACAGTATGGAGGGCATGTTCGGCAAAGAAGCCGAGACCCTCAACATTGACATCGGCTTCGACGATGAGGAAGAAGACACACCCCTCGATGAGCTGCCACCCGGAACCGACAACGCGGCCACCTATCAGGCGCAGTTGGACCAGGTAAACATCATGGCGTCCGACGAAGAAGGCATGGCATGGGAGCAGTATCTGCAGACTTACCCAAGCTCTGTGTTTCGGGCTCAAATTGAGGACAGGATCGGAGAATTGAGCGAGGCGATGTTTGCTGCAGACCGCCAATCCGGCCCAGTCGACGCAGGCAAGAAAGAGTTGAATTTTTCCAGCGCAATGCTGATGGAGTCCCTGGATCCACGCAGCAAGATTCGCGCTGGATTTGAGTGGGGCTTCCCCAACTGGATCAACCTGATCGTCGACTACGAGCGTCAATTGCAGCGCAATCTGAGTGTACACGGTGGACTGCAGCATCGCTTAGCCGGGTGGAATCTTGAAGGTGGGGCGCGGTATGCCCTCATCAAGTCGACCCGCACCAACATGATTGTCACCGCCATCGGCGATGTCCATCTCAACCTCGACCCAATCGCCCCAGGATTTCGTCCGATGCTGGGTGTGGGCAAGCGTTTTGAGCTCAAGGGAGATGCTTACGTGGACGTCCAAGCCCAGGGAGGTTCGGACCTGATGCTATTCCCCGGGGCGTTCTCTCCGAGGTGGTTGGCAGGGACCAACGTGACGATCTCACCTTCCGAGAAGGTCAAAGTGTTCATGGAGACCACCACGGTCATGAAGGACGTGGGCTGGGAAGAAGGCGGCACATTCCGCTTCAATCAGATCGCATTCGGTATGCGTTTCCAGGCTGGGAAGAAAACCATTGTAGGCACCGGTGCTGTGGTGCCTTACTCGGCCAATTACTGGCGTTATCATTACGGGTCCGTCATGGCGGATGTGAACCACTACTTGTAGTCCAAGAAGGCCTGCTGGCTCATTGGGGAAGGGGAAGTCATGGGTGAAACCATGTGGGCATTGACCTTCGATAAAGCCCGAGAAGATTGGGCGACTTCGACCGGCTTGGTCAGAGAGCGGGTACCTCGCCCTGTGTTGGCTGAGCCAGCATACGCGGACGGGACCTTCGTCATTATCAAGGTAAAGTACGCGGGTTTCTGCGGATCTGATCGTGGAATCTGGTGGAGAAAGGCCTTCGGCGACATGATTCTCGACTCCCTTGACGGTGAGGGCAAGACCAAGCGTGTCGTTGGGCATGAGCTCTTGGGAGAGATTGTGGAGGTCGGCGATCGGGTCGTCAGCAAGTATGGCTACAAGGTCGGGGACATCGTCTCAACCGAGAGTCATATTATTTGTGGAACCTGTCATCAGTGCCGCCTCGGACAGTCCCACGTGTGTGCCCGCGATAAGATTATTGGCATCTCTCAAGATGGCTGCTTTGCAGAATATGTAAAGCTCCCGGCCAAGGCGCTGTGGCCAACCGACTTGGGTCAGATTCGCGCAGAGGTCGCCGCGGTTCAAGAGCCTTTCGGAAACGCCGTACATGCTTGCCAGGTTCGAGATTTGCGTGGCAAGTCGGTGGCCATTCTTGGGTGTGGAACCATTGGCCTGTTCGCCATCCTGATCGCCAGAGGCATGGGTGCGAGCAAGATTATCGGAATCGAACCCAACGCCCACCATGCCGATCTTGCCCGTCGACTTGGGTGTGACGAGGTGCTGACTCCAGCGACGGTGGTAGGCGAAGGGTCGCACTTGTCCGATCCTGCGCTGAGGCAAGCTGTAATGGACCTCACCGATGGCATTGGTGTCGATGTCGCAATGGAGATGGCGGGCTTCAATTCCAGCCTAAACAATGCGATTAAGATCTGTCGCCGAGGCGGTGATGTGGTTCTGTTTGGCGTCAAGAACGGCGACTGCATCGTCGAGGACTTTCACCGGGTTGTGATGGATGGAATTCAGATGCACGGTGTGGTGGGCCGCCAAATCTTTGGCACCTGGGAAATTACTCGCAGCCTGCTCGAGACCCGGGCCAATGGAATCCAAGATGCCGTCTGGGAAGTCATTCTCAACAACGGTGAGGGCACGCTCATGGACATAGAGTCCTTTGACCGAGAGACCTTCGAGACTGCCATCAAGACCCACCCCAAGGTTGTCATCCGCTTTGCCGGATAGAATCCAGGAGAAAGCATGTACGGAACAGTAAAGAACACCTTCATCGCTGAGCTTGATGCCATTCGAGAGGCTGGCTTGTACAAGAGTGAGCGGATCATTGTCTCGAGCCAAGCGGCGGAGATTACGGTCGACTCCGGTGCCGAGGTATTGAATTTTTGCGCCAATAATTACCTCGGCTTGTCCAACAACCGAGAGCTTATCGAGGCGGCGAAGTCCGCGATGGATGAGTATGGCTTTGGCCTTTCGTCTGTGCGCTTTATCTGTGGGACTCAAGATCAGCACAAGCGGCTGGAAGGTGCCATCAGCGCCTTCTTGGCCACCGATGACACTATTCTGTACACCAGCTGCTTTGACGCGAACGCAGGGCTGTTTGAGACCCTTCTGGGGCCCGATGACGCCATCATCTCTGATGCCCTCAATCACGCTTCGATCATCGATGGCGTGCGGCTGTGCAAGGCGAAGCGCTTCCGCTTTGCCCATATGGACATGGCGGATCTAGAGACCAAGCTGCAAGAGGCGCGTGACGCACAATGCAAGAAGGTCATGATCGCCACAGACGGTGTGTTCTCTATGGATGGAGACATCGCTCCACTCGGAGCCATTTGCGACCTCGCTGATCAGTACGGGGCGCTCGTGATGGTGGATGACTCCCATGCGTCAGGCTTTACGGGAAAGACGGGGCGCGGAAGTATCGAGCACTGCGGCGTCATGGGGCGCGTGGATGTGGTGACCTCCACTCTGGGCAAGGCCCTCGGTGGGGCCTCCGGTGGCTTTACATCGGGACGCAAAGAGATCGTCGACTTGCTCCGTCAGCGCAGTCGGCCGTATTTGTTCTCCAATACCGTAGCCCCCGCGATCGTAGGCGCCGCAATCAAGGCATTTGAGATGCTCTCGGCGACAACCGAGCGGAGGGATCGCCTCGAGGCAAATACCATGCACTTTCGTGAGGCCATGACTGCCGCGGGGTTTGCTATACGGCCCGGCGTGCATCCGATTGTTCCCATCATGCTGGGAGAGGCGAGACTGGCCGGGACCATGGCGGACGCACTGTTGACCCGTGGAATTTATGTGATTGGTTTCAGTTTTCCGGTGGTTCCTAAAGGTCAGGCTCGAATCCGGGTGCAGCTCTCAGCCGCACACACCAGCGAGCAAATCGACCGAGCCGTCGCCGCTTTCACCGAGGTTGGGAAAGACCTGGGTGTGATTGGTTGATCCAAAAAAAACCCCCGCCGAGTAGGCGGGGGAAAATGGTGCACCCTGAGGGATTCGAACCCCCGGCCTTCTGGTCCGTAGCCAGACGCTCTATCCAGCTGAGCTAAGGGTGCATTCTTTGTAAGTGGCGGAGACGGAGGGATTCGAACCCTCGGTAGAACTCTCGCCCCACACTTGATTAGCAATCAAGCACCTTCGGCCACTCGGTCACATCTCCAATCGGTTGTATAAAGATCAAAAAGAGCGGAGGCGGAGGGGTTCGAACCCCCGGACCCTTGCGAGTCTTCGGTTTTCAAAACCGACGCCTTCGACCACTCGGCCACGCCTCCGCCGATGGTGTCGCAACTATTCGACGGCGGTGATCCGGTCAAGGCCTCCCATGTATGGTTGGAGAACCTTCGGGACTTTCACTGAGCCGTCTTCCTGCTGATAGTTCTCTAAAATCGCCACGAGCGTACGGCCCACAGCGAGGCCTGAGCCGTTGACAGTATGAGCTAAGACGGCCTTCCCTCCTCCTTCTGGACGAAATCGGATCTTCGCTCGGCGGGCCTGAAAGTCTCCAAAATGTGAGCAACTGGAAATCTCTCGGTAGGCAGATTGTCCGGGAAGCCACACTTCAATGTCGTAGCAAATTTTTGCAGTAAAGCCGACATCTCCGCCGCAAAGGATCACGGTTCTGTATGGGAGTCCGAGTTTCTGGAGAAGTTGCTCGGCGTCAGCAGTGAGCGACTCATGTTCGGCGATCCCCTGGGCGGGAGAAACGATCTTCACCATTTCGACCTTGTGAAACTGATGCTGGCGAATCAGTCCTCGTGTATCTCGGCCATAAGAACCGGCCTCAGCTCGGAAGCAGGGCGTGAAGCAGACATACTTTAAGGGGAGGTTGGCCTCATCGATGATCTCATCTCGGTGAAGATTGGTCACCGGGATCTCGGCGGTCGAGATGAGAAATGCATCCTCACCTGCGACGCTGTGGCTGACCTTGAAGGCGTCGTCCTCGAATTTTGGAAGCTGTCCGGTTCCAATCATTGCCGTTCGGCTCACGATGTACGGAACCATGACTTCTCGGTAGCCGGCGTCTACACCTTGGTCGATGAACCAGTTGATAAGCGCTCGCTCTAGCCGGGCGCCTGAATCCTTCAGCACCGAAAACCGAGCTCCTGAGATCTTGGCAGCGCTGGGAAAATCCAGGATGCCCAGCTCGGTGCCGATGTCGTGGTGGTCCTGGACCTCGAATGCGAAGTTGGGAATGTCTCCCCAGGTGCGCACGACTTCATTGTCGGCCTCGCTCTTTCCTGGTGGAACACGCTCATCGAGGATGTTGGGCAGGCCGAGCAACAAGTCGCTCTGCTCGTCTTCTAGGTCCTTGAGCTGTGCCTCCAACTCTGAGAGGCGATCACCGAAGGCCTTGACCTCCGCTTTGAGGGGCTCAGCCTCCTCTTTTTTTCCATCTCGCATCAGGGGACCAATGGATTTGGACAGGGCATTCCGCTTGGCACGGAGGGTGTCCGTCTCCGTGTTGACCGACTTGCGTAGGTCATTCATCGCCACAATTCGTTCCACTGCGGCGATGGATGTCTCGTCCGCATGACGCTTAGTGAGAGAGTCGCGGACCAAGTCCGTGTGTTCGATGATGAGCCGACGGTCGAGCATGGCTTCCTCCAGGGTCGATGTTCTATCCCGCCGGCGCGGTCCAGGCCGTCCACCATTTAGAGAGCTCGTCGACGATGATTTCTTTGGTGTCGTCTGGGCTGGGTACTGGGTCGAGATGGTCGCTCAGCCGTGTCACCAATTCGCTGCTCATTCCACATGGATTGATTCGGCTGTAGTGGTCAAGATCTACGGTGTGATTGAGGGCAAACCCGTGCCAGGTCACCCATCGCCTGGCTGAGATGCCAATGGCCATTATTTTTTTTCCATCCACCCAGACACCCGTGTTTCTTGGGTCCCTGCACGCAGCCACTCCCAGCCGGGCCAGCGAACAAATCATCATTTCCTCGAGTCCACGCATAAAGCCATGGAGGTCGTGGCGGTGCTCGGGCAGCTGAAAGATTGGGTAGCCCACGATTTGGCCAGGACCATGAAAGGTCACATCTCCACCTCGAGAAACGGGGACGATGGGAATTGAGGCTGGATTGAGAATATTGTCGGCCGCCCCACGGGTTCGTCCGACGGTGTAAACAGGGTCGTGTTCGCAGATCAAGAGGGTGTCACGCACTTCACCATTGATGCGCTCGTTCAGCACCGTTTTCATGGTCTCGACGGCATCCTCGTAGGAGACCTGACCGAGATCCACAACCCTCAACCGAGTCTCTCCAGGGCCGCCGATACTTCTGCGACTACCTGTTGATGGACTTCGTCAATCGTGCCATTGGCCTCGATTCGAACGATGTGTTCTCCACGCGCACGGCAGTGAATCAGAACGGCGTCGTAGGCCTCGTGAATGTGTCGCAGGCGATCGAGGGCCTCGAATCGTTCGATGGTTTCCCCTCGGGCCAGAATGCGCGCCAGGCTGGTCTCGGGCTCAAGGCTCAGAAAGAGCGTGATGTCTGGTGCACGGAAGCGGTCGTTGAGGGCCGCAACATGCGCCAGGCTGGAGGCCTGCGACTGGTAGGCCAGGCTCGAGTGGTAGTAGCGGTCAGTAATGACGGCTGCACCCCGTTGGAGAGCGGGTATGACCTCCCGATCCAGGTGATCTCGCCTGTCTCCAGCGAACAGAAACGGCAGCACAGCGTCGCCAATGATGTTGGCTTCATGTCCTGGCTTGAGAATTTCCCGAATCAGGCGCCCGACGGGACCCGTGCTGGGTTCAGCGGTGGTCACGACTTCTGAATGGCCATTGGCCGATAGCCAGCTGGCCAACAAGCGAGTCTGGGTGGTCCCGCCGGACCCATCTAAGCCTTCCATAGCAATAAATACTGCACTCATGGGTTCAGACCTAACCGGGGTCTGTTGTGTGTGCTTTGGTGGATTGACATCTTGCTGACCCACAGGGCACGATTTTTGCGCATGATGGTGGTTGTGTAACAAGGGGTAGCAGGATGTTTTTCACTTGGGTGTTTGGTTTTGTTTTGTCGGCATCGGGTTCCGCTGTGGACACCGAACAGTTGGATCGTCGCCAGCACCTGATGAGTGAGTATCAGGGGCACATGAGTGCGCTTCACGACCACATTGAGGGTGAGCGTGGCATCTGCTTGACTACGTTGGTAGCGAAGCTGAAGGTGGATTGGCACATCCTGAGTCCGGAGGAGCGGGCGGAGATCACTTCAGTGCTCGCGCCATCCAAGGCCGATTTGTTTGAGCCCATGGCTGTAAATCCAGCGCCGCCGAGTGCATTTATGGACACCTGCTGGGGCACTCAAAAGGACAACCGAGTCGACACGGAGCACTTCAGCGTCCAGTGGGACGATGGGATCAGTACCGAGTCCAATGCCCAGGCCTTCGCGGATTCTCTTGAGGAGAGCTGGGAGGTGGAAGTGACGGAGCTTGGCTGGAAGGAGCCGAGGGGCGGAGAAATCTATCAGATGCTCGTGACCATTGAGAATCTGGGCTCGGGGGCGGGTGCTTACACAACGGTTGACTCATGTGCGGGGGACTATCGAGCCTATGTCGTGGCCAGCAGCGGCTCCTTTTCTGCAGGCAACTGGTACAAGACGATGGCCTGCCACGAACTGCACCACGCGATTCAGTATGCCTACGGCTTTGCCCATGAGTTCTGGTGGTGGGAGGCGAGTGCCACTTGGGTTGAGGATCTGGTCTACCCATACGCGAATGACTGGGCCAATGCCTTGTATATGTTTGCCCAGAGTCCCCATGTGGGCATGAACGCTTCAGCTGGAAACTCTCAAGACCAGACTCTGTTCTGGCACACATACGGTATGGGCATCTGGGGAATGTTCTTGGACCAGCATGTGGGCGGAAATGATCTGGTCAAGGATACCTGGTACGAGTCACAAGGGCGGAGTGGGCAGTACGACTTCTGGATGCCGGACGTCATCGAGGAGACCGGTCACGACTTCGATGAACTTATGGCTGACTTTATGGCGGCCACAGCGGTCATGGACTACCGGGATCGGATCTACATTACGGATGCCCAACGGTCGAGCAACGTCCAAACACTGCCGGCGGACGGCGAAGCGTCGTATCGAGATCGCCCCCAAAGTTTGGGCATGAACTTTATCGAATTTAGTGCGTCCTTGGGCGGCGAAGGGATGGCCTTGAAGGTGACCTTCGATGGTGACACTGGGGCGGACTATTGGAATGCGGTCCTTGTCCGGGGAGAGGTCTCTGTCGACGCATCTGTGGTCTTCGATTTGAGCGGAGGTACAGAGGGTACTGCAACCATCCCGTTCGATGGAGATGCGCCGATTCACTTGGTTGTTTCTCCCGTATTTGAGGAAGCCCAGGGCTATTACTACAACTGGCGAAATGCCGACGAGTTTGATTACACGTGGACCGCTGAATTGGTGGAAGCGGGCAGCGAGGTCGAGTCGAATGACACAGGGGTCGACGATGAGGCTCCCGGCGTTTCCCAAGGGGAAAATTCGGGTGGGATGTCGGGAGATCTGGGCACCAAGGCCGGGTGTGCGTGCAGCAGCAGCAACAGCACTCCAGGGTTTGGGTGGTTGGGCTTGATGCTGGCTGGGCTTGTGGGCCTGCGTCGCCGCAGGTGAAGCACCCGGGCGTGTCTTAGCGGTTCACCACATGCACGGCTTGGCCAATCGCTGCCTTGGCAGCTTCCATCACGCCTTCACTCAGTGTGGGGTGCGGGTGAATCGTGAGGCCGATATCCAGGGCTTCAGCATCCATCTCGATGGCCAAGGCGCACTCTGAGATGAGGTCTGATGCGTGGGGACCACAGATGGTCACGCCGAGAACACGGTCATCTTCTGCATCGAGTATGACCTTGAAGAAGCCATCGGTCTCGTTGGTTGTGAGCGCCCGACCGAGAGCGGCGAACGGCATCTTGCCTATCTTCACATCAAAGCCTTGTTCCTTCGCTTCGTGCTCCATCATCCCGGCAGTAGCGATTTCGGGGTCTGTAAAGACCACGGCCGGCACGGTCTTGGCGTCATTATGAGCGTTGTGGCCCGCGATGACTTCTGCCGCAATCTCACCATCATGGGAGGCCTTGTGGGCGAGCATTAGGCCCTCGGCCACATCGCCGACGGCGTAGACACCGGGGACATTGGTCTTGAGCTGCGAGTCCACCACGATCTGACCCCGTGGGCCGATCTTCACTCCGGTGGCCTCGAGTCCTTCGTTGTTCGGGCGTCGACCGACCGTGACCAATATGGTGTCGGCAGGGATGTCGATGGCGCCCTTGGGTCCTTCGACTTTCACGATGGCGCCATCCTCGGCTTCTTCCCAGCCCTTGGCTGCGGTTTTCCGGTGGACGGTGATTCCACTCTTCTTGAGCGTACGCCCGAGGAGCTTCACTACGTCCTTATCGAAGCCAGGCATGATGTCGTCTGCCATCTCGACCACGGTGACATTGGCGCCCACCTTTCGGAGCATCTGGCCAAGCTCGAGACCGATGTAGCCGCCCCCGATTACGACCACTCGCTTGGGGACCTCATTGAGGGCGAGGGCTTTGGTGGAGTCGCACACGCGTTTGTCAGAAAAGTCGAAGCCAGGAATCTGGATGGGTCGGGAGCCGGTGGCGATGACGAGGTTGTCGCACTCGACCTTTACCGTGCCGTCTGCTGTCTCGACCTCCATGGACTTCGGGCCGGTGAACGTGGCATTTCCAACCAAGGTGTCGACGTTGTTGGCTTTGAGCAGGTGCTGGACGCCGCCCGTCAGCTTGTCGACGATGCCTTGCTTCCATGCTTGGAGCTTCACCATATCGATGCTTGGCTCACCCACAGTGATGCCCATTGCGTCCGCATGCCGGATTTCGTCCATCCGCTTGCCTGCAGTGATGAGCGCCTTCGACGGAATGCAGCCCACGTTCAAGCAGACGCCGCCCCAAGAATTTTTCTCGATGCACAGGGTGTTGACCCCAAGCTGCCCGAGACGGATGGCGCAAGGGTATCCACCAGGGCCTGCGCCCACGACCACAGTATTGTATTTAAGCGTCTTCATTTTTGCAGCTCCAGGTGGACTTGAATCAGAGAGGGGACGGCCGCTTTGCGGGCCGAAGCCACCGCGGTTTTGATTGCTTTGGCAGTGGGCATCACGGTCGACACGCTGAAGCCAAAAGGCTCGGCGAGCTGCACCGGTGATGTGGCCAGCTGCCGGGACACAGGGGCGTCGTCGGTGATGGGGGTCACAGCCACCAAGAATATGACGGGTGCATTGGTGAGTGCCGCCGCGTTGAGCGCTTCATGGAAGGCGCCGGATGCAGTAGAAGCTGAGCCCAGGAAGCACAGTACGGGAGCACCGGATCCCAGGGCCAGTCCGACCGCATGAAGGGCTCGGTTGCCTGGAGCATCGGAGACTGGCGCGACCTTATAAGGACGTGCTCCACCATTTCCGTCAACGAGTCGTGCGGCCGTAGCCCCGCGCAGGACGGCGCCGATGCGCTCCCGCGAGCCACAGACGACCCAGTCGCTTTTTTTCATACCGGTAAAGCCGCCCTCGACCACAGGAGCCAGCGGTCCCAGGGGGATGGCGTGGCTGGCGGTTGCGAGCGTGTTCAGTTCGGCTTCGGCTTCCTTGAGTTCTTGGTTCACAGACCCTCCACCAGCAATACTTCTGGTGTCTCGAGTACTTGCTTGAGTGCCGCAACAAACCGTGCAGCGACCGCACCATCGAGGACACGGTGGTCAAACGAGGGCGATAGGTACATCATCTTTCGTGCGACAATTTCACCGTCGATGACCATGGGGCGGTCGTGAATTTGGTTCACGCCCAAGATGGCGACCTGCGGGTGGTTGATGATTGGGGTCGCAAAGCGCCCGCCGATGTTGCCCACGCTGGTGATGGTGAATGTGCCACCACGGAAGTCATCGATGGATGCGGTTCCATTGCGGGTACGCTCGGTGATCTCGACGACCTCGTGAGCGAGCTGAAGCAGGCTCTTCGACTCCACATTCTTGATGACCGGTACATACAGCCCTTGTGGGGTGTCAGTGGCGATGCCGATGTTGACTTCGCCTCGGATATTCAAGGTGAACGTATCTTCGTTCATGTTCGCGTTTACAGTCGGGAAGTCTTGGAACACCCGAACCAGGGCTTTCATAATGAACGGCAGATAGGAGAGGCTGATGCCCTTTTCCTTGGCAGCATCCTTGAGCGCACCACGAAGGCCGACCAACCGTGTTGCGTCCACTTCTTCGACGTAAGTGAAGTGGGGGATGGTTCGGTAGGACTCCACCATCTTCTCCGCGATCTTTCGACGCAGGCCAATGATCTTTACCGACTCGTCGCCTCTGGGGTAACCGGGGGATGAAACGGGGCTGAACTCAACCGCTGCAGGTGCGACGGCACCACCCAATACGTGGTGGTCAATATCGTCTTTGCTGATGCGGCCATCTTTGCCCGATCCGACGATGACTTCGAGAGCGATGTTCTGCTCGCGGGCGTAGGAGCGCACAGCGGGTGTAGCCAGCGTCTTGCCGCTGGTATGCGGAGCTGAAGCCGC
>CAWVVG010000078.1:0-11473 GCA_963932775.1 uncultured bacterium | reverse complement strand
GAGCGGAGGCCGTTGGAGAAACGAGCCAATGGGAGCTTTCTACCGTTCAATGCTCGGTTGAGTGCCAACCAGTCAAGAGCAGAGCGCGTGTGGAGGATGTAGACCACAGGTCCCCGCTCTGCGGCCCGGCGAATCTCCTCCGCAGAGTGTTCCTCCAGGCTCAAGCGCCGAAGCAATATGTTCAGTCCGAGGATGTGGAACAACAGACCAAAGTGTCGTCTCATGCCGCTGCGAAATCGGCGGGCAGTGGCCACTGGAGGTTTGGAATTGCTCACGCGAGTTCCTGGGCCTGATGGGCTTCGAGTGCCACCTCGATCATCTGCTTTCCGACACGCTGCCAGCTGCGGATCTTGCGCTTGGTTCGGCGCCCGATCCAGTAGCGAGTGGAGTCAATCATGGTCTGGAGGTCTCCCGGAGCGACAATCGTACCCCCTTCGCCCGTCAGCGTGCGGGTTTCTCCGATATCCGTGCCCACAACGGGTGTGCCTTGGGCCCGATAGTCCAACACCTTGAGGGGGCAGAACCAAGGTGGGGCATCCGCTGGGTATGGCGCGAGTCCGACATCGAGTGCGGCCACCGCGTCGGCGAGTTCCTGGGGTTTGAGATGTCCGGTACAGATCGCACCATCGATGGTGCTTTTGTTCGGACCGATAAGCATGAGCTTCGCGTTGGCGCCCCGAGCGATCTCTTCCAGATGTTCGGTGCCGTGCCATGGATTCATTGCCCCAATAAACCCGACCACACGATCGTCCTCGGTGAGCCCAAGCTGTTCCCGGGCTCGCTCGCGGTTTCCTCGAAGTGGAGTCACTCCGTTCGGGACCCAGGTAACATTTCTGCAGCCGATTTCAGTCTCCAGCCAGCCCTTCAACCATCGGCTGACCGTCACGATGGCCGGTGCACGCTGGAGTACCTCTCGCTCCCAACGGCGGGCAAAGGTGGGTCGTCTCAGGGTGGCTGCTCTTTCTCTCTCGAGGACCGGTGGTGCGTTGACCTCGAGTACCCACGGCACGTCCATGGCATCGGAGATGCGCCAGGCCGCGTCGGAGAACAGGGTGTGGCGCTCGATTACAACCTGAGGGTCCCATCCATGACGGGATGCTGAGATGACCCGGTTGGCCACCCGCCGTGCGGCACTGACCTCGACCATGTCGCGGTAATGGCTCAGCCAGCTGGGCCAGCTTGGTGTTCCTGCGGCAATGGTCGGAACGGGGTTCCCGAAGACACCTTGGTGGTCCGAAATTTTGGCAGCAAACACCTGGGTGTCGTAGTCATCGCCCAAGGCGCTCGCCAGGTTGCGTACGTGGGCGCTCGATCCGCTGGGCCCCCGGACGGGGATGTTCGGATCCCCGACCAGATAGGCGATGCGGTGAACGCTCTTGGCCATTGTGTGCTTAGCCCTTCGCTGCTGCGAAGGCCCTCTCCAGGTCGGCCCGCAGGTCATCTATGTGCTCGATGCCCACGCTCAGACGAATCAGTCCGTCATCGATTCCGATGGCGGCGCGAACGTCTGGCGGAACACTGGCGTGGGTCATGATGGCAGGGAGCTCGAGCAAGCTCTCAACGCCGCCGAGGCTCTCCGCGAGGGTGAATACTGTGGTGGCCTTTACAAAGCGGATTGCCGCGTCGAGGTCACCCTTGAGCACAAAAGAAACCATGCCACCGAAGCCTGGGTACATGATCTTGGCAACGTCGGAGCGTTCCTTCATCCAGGCCACGAGTGCTTTCGCATTCTCGTCGTGGCGCTGCATTCGGACGCTGAGGGTCTTCAGGCCGCGAAGTGTGAGGAAACAGTCCCATGGACCCGGTACGGCTCCGACTGAGTTCTGCAGGGTGGTGTACTGCTCTGCGAGGTCATCATTGGAGGTGATGATCGCACCGCCTACGACGTCAGAGTGACCACCGATGTATTTGGTGGTGCTGTGCAAGACGATGTCTGCACCCAGCTCCAGCGGTCGCTGAAACACGGGTGTGGCGAATGTGTTGTCCACTGCCAAGTAGGCGCCGGCAGCATGAGCCTTGACCGCTAGTGCTGCGATATCAGTGGTCTTCAGCAGGGGGTTTGTGGGGGTCTCGGCCCATACCAACTGGGTGCCGTCCGGGATCTCGACGTTCGGGTCAGAGAGGTTCACGAAGCTGAATTTGATGCCGTACTTGGCGAACACGGAGTTGAACAGCCGGTAGGTTCCACCGTAGACGTCGTCGCCGCAGACTACGGAGTCACCGGGCTTCAGGGTCCGTACGACGGTATCGACCGCGGCCATGCCCGAGGCAAAACACACGCCATGGGTGCCACCCTCGAGCGCTGCCAAGCAATCTTGCAGCGCGGTTCGGGTTGGGTTGTGGGTTCGGCTGTACTCCCACTTGCCAACACCAGGGTGCTTCTGGGCGTAGGTTGATGTCTGGTAGACCGGGACCATTACCGCCCCAGTGAGTTCGTCGTGGTGTTGGCCACCGTGGATGACTTTGGTATCGATTTTCATGAGTTAAGCCTGTGTGCTGGTGATAGCGCTGAAGTGATCGATGAGGTCAATTCGCGTGATGATATTGGTGGGCTTGCCCCCATCGAGGACGATTGCCACCTTGAAGCGACGGAACAGATCTGTCAGGACCGCAATGTTCGTGTCGTCGTCGACTGTGCAGTAGTTGGACTGTGCGAGGGAGCCAATATCGGCATTGGAGCGATCGCCAGTCAAGGCCCGCTCCAGCAGTTGTTTCTCGGAAATGATTCCGATTAGCTTGTCCCCTTGCACTACGGGCAACTGACTCACACCGTAGAGCTTGAGCAGTCCAACGACTTCTGCAACACTTGAATTGGAAGGAACCGTCACGAGATCCCGCGCTTCGCGGGTACTCAAGAGGTCCGCCACGGTTCCCATGGGGTCGGTTGAGCCGAGGAAGCCATTTTCCTCCATCCACTTGTCGTTGTAGACCTTGGATAGATATTTTGAGCCGTTGTCTGGAAGGAGGATGACCGCGTTCATGTCCGCACGGTCGTTTCGGCGCAGGTATTTCAGTCCTCCAGCGATTGCAGCACCACTGGACACGCCACAAAACAGCCCCTCTCTCGCGACGAGCTCACGGGTGGCCTCGAAGCTCTCGTGGTCGCTTACTCGGACCACATCGTCCACATACTCGAAGCACATTGTGGATGGCAAAAAGTCTTCGCCGATGCCTTCCAGTAGGTAGGAGTGGGGCTCGGTGAGCTGACCGGTGTGGAAGTAGTCGTAGTACAACGACCCCACCGGATCAACGGCCACAATCTGGATGGCAGGGTTTTGTTCTTTTAGGTACTTTCCGACCCCGCTCAGTGTGCCCCCCGTGCCCGCTCCAGCGATGAATACATCGATCTTTCCGTCCATCTGCTCGTACAGCTCTGGGCCGGTCGAGAGGTAGTGCGCTTTGGGGTTGGCAGGGTTGTGGTACTGGTTGGCGTAGAAGGAGTTGGGGGTCTCGGCGACAATCCGTTTGGCAGTCTTGTAGTAAGACCTGGGATCGTCCGGACCTACATCGGTGGGTGTCACCACTACACGGGCGCCCCATGCTCGCAGGGCAGCACGCTTTTCTTCAGACTGTTTGTCGGGAAGCACAAAAATGGTCTTGTAGCCTCGCAGGGCCGCTACCATCGCGAGTCCAGCTCCAGTGTTTCCACTGGTGGCCTCGATGATCGTACCACCGGGGAGCAGTTCACCCGATTGCTCCGCCTCATCGATGATCTGCATCGCGATCCGGTCTTTTACACTTCCGCCAGGGTTGGTGAACTCCACTTTGGCGTAGGTGGTACATGCCAGACCTTCCGTCATGGCATTCAATCGGACCAAAGGGGTGTCCCCAATGGCATCCAGTATATTGTCGTAAACCCGTTTCATTTATTCACTTCCCCTGTTTCAATGCGGTGCGGAGCATATCGGACAACGGACCTGTCGGCCACGGGCCAGGCCCTCGCTGTATACTGCACATCTGTGTAAGGGAGTGTGAGTGAACGAGATCAGCGGCCGATTGCTGCGCAAGGGCGACTACATCTTCGGTTCCTACGTGAAACCCGAGGCTGTGGACGGCTACATCAATGGAATGAACCCGGGCGATCGCACCGATGTTCTCGGCCGATTTCCATTCGCAGAATCATCGGTAAATGAGGCCGTTTCCTATGCTGCCTTGGGCTACCGGGTGTGGCGTCGCACATCGATCGAGGATCGCGCTGGTGCCGTCCAGCTGTTCAGGGAACAGCTCATTACCCATCAAGAGTCACTCGCTCGTCTAATCACCCGGGAAATCGGCAAGCCCCTGTGGGAGTCGCGCCAAGAGGTGGTAGCAAGCATTCGGGCGGTAGACCTGTTGCTGGACGAAGGCGTGGAGCGACTGTCCCCCAGAATCATCGATGAATTTGGAGCCCGATCTGACCGCTTGCCCCGTGGCGTTGTGGCGATCTTTTGCCCATTCAATTTCCCGTTGTTGGTGGCTGCTAGCCATACCGCGAGCTCTGTACTCTCCGGCAATGCTGCGGTCGTTAAGCCCAGTAAGTTCGCACCCGGAGTTGGACAGGCCCACATGGACCTGTGGGACCGATGCCGTCTGGCCAGAGGAACGGTCAACATGGTGCAAGGCCCAGGCAGCGTGGTTGGACATCGCTTGGCCACACATCCCGATGTTGATGTGGTGTTGTTCACGGGCTCCATCGACACAGCACGTACGCTGATGCGCCTTACCCAGGGGCGTCCTGAGTTGCCCATACTGATGCAGTGCGGCGGGAAGGGAACCGCCTTGGTGTTGGATGATGCCGACCTGAGTCGGGCGGTCTACGAGGTCATGGTGGGTGCATTCTTGACCGCCGGTCAGCGACACAATTCCACTGGGCGCGTATTGGTGATGGACAGCATCTATGACAGCTTTGTCGAGCGACTGGTGAGCCAGTCACGGAAACTATCGGTTGGCTACGGTTTTGAGTCGGGCAAGTTTATGGGCCCCTTAATCTCCGAGAACCTGCGCACCCGGTTTCGACGATATGCCCGAAGTCTGGCTGGCCAGGGACACACGGTTCTATTGGAATCCGAGCCCCCAACAGGAACCGGCAGCGGATTCTATGTTCGACCGAGCATCATCGGGGTTGATTGGAGTCAGGGCAATCCGGTGTTGGCTGGCGAACCACCAGGCCCAACACTCTTGGTCTACCGGGTCTCAGATTGGCAGCAGGCGATCGCCTTGCACAATCAAGTGGAGGCTCGCATCGCCACGAGCGTGTTCACGCATCTCGAGAACCCGTGCTTGGGAGAGCTGAAAGAGCGACTTCGCACCGGTGCTTTGAACATCAATCGAGGGACCATCGGCGCAAGCCTGCGTCTGCCTTCAGTTGGCTTGGGTACGAGCAGCAATGGCGTCATTGGTGGGGTGGGGTTGCTGGATAAGCTCACCCATCCGCGGTCTCAGTTGACCGAGCTGCGAGAGTTTGAAGGCCTGCCCAAGCTGCCTGGTATTCACTGGGAAGATGGTTCGGCGGCGGAGTTAGTCTCGCCACTTGCGGTCCAAGACGATCCAACCGATGTGGGCGATCTCTCGAGCTTTCTGGAAGCCAGCGACTAACCGTCGGTCTCGGTCTCGGTCTCGGGTTCGGCTTCAACTTCGGCTTCAGCTTCAACTTCGGCTTCAGCTTCAACTTCGGCTTCGGCTTCAACTTCGGCTTCGGCTTCAACTTCGGGCTGAGCCGCAGCCTCCTCTTCAGGTGGAGGAGGAACACTCCCTTCAGCCGGGGGTGGTGCACCTTCCGGGCCTCTGTCCCGATCGCCGGCTTCGGTAGAAGGAATCGATGCTGTTGGGTCGCCAGGCGGTTGCACCTCTCCGTTGGTACTGCCTATTTCGACTGGTGTGTCTCCATCGCCAGGGAATGCGAGGTCGATTCCAATCCGCTCTCCATCTTCCTCGAGTACGCCCAGTGCGACCCCTGGTGCGAGCTTGTCTGTGTTCTGAACAATCTTGCCGTCGTTGTCGAGATCACACACTGCAGCAATTTGGATGTTCTTTCCCTTTGGAACGATCAATGAGTATTCACCGATGACCTCCGGTATGAGGGCGGTCAGAGGGCCGATCATAGGCCCCGAGTCGGCATGTTCGACTCCGACCTCGATTACATCGATGCGGACCATTCCGCCGTCACAGCTGCCCGACAGCGTTCCAGATATGGCAATGACCTCAGCGCCAGATGCTCGAAGCTCCTCTTGACTCTGCTGTGGGGTGACCTTGGAGAGGTCCAGGAGCATGGTACCCCCCGGGGAGAGATCCATTGAGTCCGGATCGCCTTCGCGGCCACCCTTGTTGGGACTATTGTCTTGTTTGGCTTCTACCTCGTTGGTGTACCCGGAGACCTCCGGTGGAGGGTCGGGGCAGGCCAGAAGAAGGGGCAGTGAGAGCAGCGATATGGCAGTGAAAACCTTGGTCATGCTCAGGGCATAACCAATCGCGAATACCTTGGCAGAGGCGGCATCAGAGAGTGGATATTTCAGCCGTAATACCATCGAAAACTGCAGAACCCGTCAGTGGGTCAACGGCAGTGGAATCCAGCAACTCCAGAGCGGCGGTTCCGATCTCAAAAGGCAGGTCGATCACATCGTCCCGAAGGCGATCATCGTGACATATTGTGGCGGCACATTCACCATGAGCGGTCTTAATTAGAACGCGTGCGCCCTCTTTAAAGCCCTGGTCTGGGTGCAGCCGTACTTCCAGTTCTCGTCGCTCCTCCGGGGGATGTAAAACATCGGCAGCGCGATCTCTCCACTGTCCGGTTCGCAGACTCAGGGTTGGGGTCTGAGGAGGCTGTGCGCGTCGAAGTTGTTCGGTGATCGCATCGGGAACCACATCAATGCGTCCGCTCTCTGTGGTCGGTCTCCAAGTGCTTCGGTCGGCATGGCCTACATTCAGTCGCCGTTCATTTTCTGCCGCATCATTGAGGTCCAGCGTATCGGACCAGGAGAGTGCACGGTGCTCCCACTCTTCGAGGTCTGCGCGGACAATGTACTGTGCGATGAGCCCCAGGTGACGACCCCATGCGCTGCCTCGCATCCCGGGTCGCAACCCAGCGTAGAGGTCGCGGAGGATTTCTTCTTCAGGACGAGCCTGTTGGCGTGGACTGCTCAAAGCAGTGGACCACATGGTGCCCAGTGTGGGCAGCAAGGTATTGTCATGAAGGGCGATAGATGCTTGTTCCCAGGAGTGGGCAGCTGGCAGTACCCAGTCTGCGGCGAGGGCGGTCTCGTCTTCTTCATGACCGATGCAGACCAACAGGTCTAGGCCTGCCAATGCATCCTGGGTGCGCTTGGGATTTGGGAGGCGACCCAACGGGTTTCCTCCAACGGTGATCATGGCCCGAAGTGGTCCATCCAAGACCTCTGAGGCCCAGGCCGTAGCCGGCGCCTGCATCAGCAGTAGAGAGTGGTCTGTGGTCGCTGTGGTCGGGCCCTTGTTGGAGGGAATTTGACTCAGGAAGGGAAACAGGTCGACTGCGCCGCGGTTTTCGTACAGTCCACCGGGTCGCAAGATGTTGGCAGTGACTGCGTGCAGTGCGAGCCAAGCCCATGCACCCAGCGCTCCAGCTTCATTCTGGAAACTCTGTCGGGCCGGGTGGATAACGGCCATTGGAGAGCGAGAGAATTTAAGGGCCATGCCGCTCAAGCTCGGTGCATCGATACCGCAGATTTCGGCGCAAGCCTCTACGGACCAGGCGGAGAGCGATTGCTCCAGGCGATCAAAATTAATCGTGTAGTCGCGGATGAATTGGGTATCGACCCATCCTCCCCGCACGATCGCTGCGAGCATTCCGAGCAACAGGTAGGGCTCGGTTCCTGGACGAATGGGGAGGTGCATGTCCATGCTCTCGGCGAGCTCGGTGCGGCGTGGATCCGCCACGATGACCTTGGTCCCCTTAGTCTTGCGCGAGTGTTGTATCCAAGCCTCGTGTCCCATTCCGGGGTTCAGTGGTCCCCAGCCAAGATCTCGCTGCTCCCCGGACAGGAGCACGATATAGTGGGCCCGTCCCAGGTCGGAGAGCAGAGAGGCTGGGTGGCCAATCATCTGTTCGGTCGCCCAGACCTGAGGTCCAAAACTCAAGCATTGCTCTGAGAAAATGTGTGGTGTTCCCGACCCGACTCCAAAGGCCAGAGAACGGATGAGGGTCCGGCTTGACCGCTGCACTCCTTCTCCCAGGTAGATCCCCAGACCAGCGGGACCTTGTGCGGCTCGAACCTTGCGCAATCCTTCGCTGATCTCCTGAATCGCTGTGTCCCAGCTTACTGGAGTCAGCGTGCCGTTGATGCGCTTCATGGGTTCGGTAATTCGGTTTGGCGACTGCATTGCCACTACCGAACGTTCCGCCATTTCGCAGATGTGTCCAGCGCCGACGGGGTCCGTCGAGTCACCCTTGAAGTCTATGATTTTATCCCCGTCAATGTGAGCCAGGAGGCCACACCGGGAGGAGCAAATTCGGCAGTAAGTGGTTTCGATGTTCATGAATGAACCATGGCCCGGATGATGGTGTCGAGGAGGCTGGAGAATGCAGGATAGCCTGTGCTCTGCTGAAATAGCGAGAGGGCCACTTTTCTGGATCGCAAGTGCGGCAGTGTACGGTGAAGAATGCTCACTGGCTGGGGTCCCCAGGCTGCGGCGACCATGGCCACCACAGGGGCGTTGGGCATTTTTTCAAGGGCGGCGATCATTGCGAAGGCGGCCGCATCGAGGTGTCCGCTGGAGGTGAGTGCTGCCGCCGGCTCAGCGCGCCCGGTGCGCTTGGCGACCTCGATGAGACCAGGCAGATGGCCTGCCGCGGCGTGCGCCCAGCAATTTTGCGCGAAAGCGGGATGCGCTGCACAGGCGGTGAGGTGGGTGATTCCCGCGGATTGGCCCTCGATCTTTCGCGAGAGTTCTACGACCCAGCTTGCGGTTGGGTGTCGTCGAACCGCGAGATCAAGAACCTCATCGCTGAGCTCCGGGGAGAGCCCTATCAGGCGTCTGTACAGGCCGTTCGGAGCCAGAGACTCCTCGAGACTGGCGATGTGTTTTAGAGCTGCTCGCAACCAGCGGACATCTCCGATGGCCTTGGGGCCAACGACCAGGTCGGCCAGAGCGATGGGGTTGCGCAAGGCCAAGTCGGCCATCGAGTCTTGGGGGTCGATGCCTTGGGCGAGCTGGATCTCGATCCGCTCGCGAATCAAACCGATGTCTCTGCGTGGGTTTAGGTTCGCGATGGCGCTCATGGGTTCACTCCACAGAGCCGTGCCAGGTCGGTTCGCTGAAGAGTGGGAACAGGGTGGTCGTGCGCCACCGCAACCAGGGTGTCGGATTGGATATCCAGCGTGAGCACCCCGGGCAGTTGTTCGGGTCGCCCAGGTCCATTCAGTAGGGGATGCTCGTTGGTCACCACCGGGTTCAATTCGCCCTCGGACCAATCCCAAACACCACCCAAGCCAGCGCCTGCAATTCCCGTTCCCTCTGAGTCACGGACGACCAGAAGTACCACGAGGTCGGCCCCACCTTCTCGGCCCAGATCGAATCCATCTACTGCGGTTATTGCGTCCCAGAGCGCCTGAAGTAGACCATGTCGATCTGCACAGTCCGCCAGCTTCACGCCGAGCAAAGTGGACTCGAGCGTGCGGGCTCCACGAAATGCGACAGAGATATCGCCCCGCGCGTCTACCCTGCCGGCTACGGCAAAGGACAGGGCGTCGTTGCTACGGGCGGAGCGGAAGTGTCCTACAAATGGCAGGCGACCTGGGGTGCCATGAAGGTAAGCGGCGAGCATCATGTGTGTCCTTAACCAAGACTTTGACTATTGGGGCCATTGAATCAGTCCGAAGTCAGGACAGATTCTACACGTTCGCAGGGTTCATTTAGAATCACGTCTGCCGCGATCAAACAGAAGGGCGTCTGCAGTTCAGGTCGCTCGAGCAATGAGTGGTCGGTGAGGGCGCCAAGAAAGTCCAGGAGCTGGCCCTGTTCGGTCTCGCTCAGATCGAAACCGGTGATGCGCTGGTTTTTGTTGGGGTTGTCTGCGCCGTCCCCAGCATAGGGCCCAGTCTCGACATTTCGGCCGCCTCTGGCGTAGTCGTCAATCAGGTCCGCCAAGAACAGTGTGGTTCCGTCGTGTGACCAGGGGCCGGTTTGGCCAACAGCACGGAGCGTTGGTATCCGAAAGCGTCCGTTGTCCTCGGGTGTATTTGTGCCCGCTGATAGACCGGTCTCTTCGGGTGGGTAGCCGGAGCCATTGGCCAAATTGTATTGGCCGGTATTGGCATATCCATGGTCCCCGTAGCGGGCCTCGAGATCGGGGGTGGGCTCATCAAAGAATGTGCCTCCATGGCACTCGTCGCAGCCCAGTCCTGTAAAAATGATCATGCCCTGGACCGCTGACTCTGACATGGCGGTGTCGTCGCCCTGGGTAAATCGGTCGTAGTCCGCATTCCCGCCGATGATTGTGCGCTGAAAACTTGCCAGCGCACGACCCACATTCTGAATGCTGATGGGGCTGCCCTCTCTGGAATCTGGAAAGGCGGCCTCAAACATGGGGGGGTAGCGCTCGATGGTCTCCAAGCGGTGGACTAGCTCGTCTTCTGTGATGCCCATCTCGATGGGGTCGTCCCCAAACATGGGAATGTGCCACTGTTCTTCGAGGCGGGTTTCCTCGGGGCTTCTCCAGCCCAGAGATCCCCGGTAGCCAACGTTCACCAGGGACAATGTGTTGAGGGTGTGGCTCTCTCCTGTGGCCCCAACAGCCCGAACAAAGCCATCCGTGAAGCCCTTGGCGGGCTCGTGACAGATGCCACACGAGCGCTCCCCATTTCCGCTCAGTCGGAAGTCGTGAAACAGGTAGCGCCCAAGCTCCACACCCGCTTGGGTCAGCGGGTTGTCCTCCGGGACGACAAGCTCAGGAAAGTGTGCTGGAACATCGAGCGTGTACGGCACGGGGCTCGACCCGGTGGGTTCGCATGCAACCACCCCCAAGACGAATGCCAAACCGAGGGAACGCACAACTATTCTTTGATGAAGGTCATCCACACAGGGCTTGCTGCCCCCTCGTTGATGCGGATTGTGTAGGAGCCCCATTCATGGAAGATCCAGCGCTGGTCTGAGAGCGCTTCGTCGGGGCAGCTCCCAGCAACGAGTCGGTCGGTTCCGGATTCAGTGGCCAAGATCTCGTAGTCGATGTCATCACCGCTGAAGACCCGTATCGTGGACATCCAGTCCGGAATCTCCAGTATCATGTAGCCATCGCCCGAATCGGGCATCTCCAAAGCCAGCGTGACGACCTCGTCGAGGGCGATGGTGGCGAAAGCTGCCTCTGATTCGCTGCCGGCCAAGGCAACGGTGGTGTCGGCTTCGTCGTCGACTAACCCGCAAGCTATCTGTGCAGGCAGGTCATCGGGACCCAGCTCGGCTGCGTCAGCATCGGCATCGGCATCGGCATCGGCGTCGGCATCGGCATCGGCATCGGCATCGG
>CAWVVG010000077.1:0-11536 GCA_963932775.1 uncultured bacterium | reverse complement strand
CCGCGACCAGCATGACCAGGAGCGAGGTGTGGAGGGCGTTTAGGTTCATAGCTGGATCCAAGCAATGGGGATGAAGTCAGGACTGTCTGTGGAGGACTTCTGTTGGGCGACTGCACACTGTATAGCTGATTTGGTGGGGGATACGCGATAGCTGTTCGGGGAGTGATTTAGGAACAGCGAATCTTGGACGGGGAACTTTCGTGGCGCACAAGCGAGATCAGGACCATTTCGGCCGCAAAGCCAAATCCGCAGGCTATGCGGCCCGTAGTGTGTACAAGCTGGAAGAAATCCAGAACCGTTTTCATATCTTTCCCAGAGACGGCCGAGTGCTGGACCTGGGATGCTCCCCCGGAAGCTGGTCGGTTCTGGTGAAGGAAGTGGGGGGCGCTGACACGCAGCTGGTTGGCGTGGACTTGGTTGAGGTGGGCGGTTTCTCTGGACACCAGTTTGTGGGTTCCGTCTTTGATGTGTCCTTGGAGGAGCTTCGGGCCGCCCTTGGGGGGGGCGCGGATTTCGTGATGTCGGACATGGCTCCGGACACATCGGGCAACCGATTTACGGACCATGTGCGCCAGATTGAGCTTGCAGAGCAGGCTCGTGTGCTGGCCTCAGAGTTGCTTGTTGTCGGTGGCAACTTTGTGGTGAAGGTGTTTGAAGGCGAAGATGCTCCTGCTTTGGTGGAACGCATCCGTGCCGACTACACAAAGACCAAGCGGGTGAAGCCAAAGGCCACCCGCAAGGAGAGTGTGGAGTTTTTCGTCGTGGGAATCGGCCGGAAACGCCGGGTCTGATCACCCAAGGGGTGCCCATAAGTGGGCACCGTCCGATGCTCGGTTCAGCCGGCAATCCAGCGTGCCAGTGTGGGGACCATCGAGCCAGTGCCGCCTGGTGCAAGGTGCTTGTGGCCCTTGTCCAAGAAGGCTGGCCCAGCGATGTCCAAGTGGCACCATGAGTCACAGCTGACGAACTCACTGAGGAACAATGCGGCAGTAATACTGCCTCCTGCACGGCCGCCAACGTTCTTGATGTCGCCCCATTCGGCCTTGAGCATGGACTTGTAGTCCTCAGGCATGGGCATGGGCCAGACATTCTCAGCGGCCTTGTCGGCGCTGTCACTGAGGGCTTGTCGCAGCTCACCGTCTTTGGTGAACATGGCGACGTAGTGGTCACCCAGGGCCACTACCGCGGCACCGGTCAGTGTCGCCAAGTCCACAATACTGTCCACACCAAGCTGGCTCGCGAAGTGCAGGCAGTCGGCGAGAACCAAGCGTCCTTCCGCGTCGGTGTTGTGGATTTCAACCTTCTTGCCGGAGTACATCTCCAGGATGTCCCCGAGCTTGTAGGCATTGCCACTGATCATGTTCTCAGCGGCGCCGACAATGCCATGAACCTCGACATCGGGCTCGAGGTCACGAATGGCGAGCATGGCACCAATGACCGCGGCGGAGCCAGCCATATCGCAGCGCATGGTCTGCATTCCAGCACTGGGCTTGAGTGAGTATCCGCCCGAATCAAAGGTGACGCCCTTGCCCACCAGTGCGATCTTGCGGGTGGGTGTACCGGATGGGGTGTACTTCATGTGAATGAAGCGTGGCTGGCGGTCTGAACCTCGGCCAACACCCATGATGCCGCCCATACCTTCGGCTTCAATTTTTACCTCGTCCCAGACATCGACCGTGAGGTGGTCGTTGGCGAGGCTTCGGGCCACATCTGCCAGACTCTCTGGATAGATTGCATCGCCGGGCTCGTTGACCAAGTCGCGGGCCAAAGCTTGACCACCAGCGACCGCTTGCCCACGTTTGATGCCCGTCTCGGACGCTGCATTGAGCAAGAGCAACTCGGATGACTGCGCTTTTTGGCCATCGCCAGTCTTGTACTTGTCGAACTTGTAGTTGCCAGCCGTGAAGGCCTCCACAGCAGTCTGTGTGCCTGCCGCATCGAGGTTGCCCATGGCCAGTCCAACAATCTTCGCGCCAGCATCGCGGGCAGCCTTACCTGCGGCACCCGCTGCTTGAGAGATACCGACGGTGTCGCCCCGGCCGAGTCCGACGATCATTAGCTTGCCTGCCGCGATTTTCCCGAAGGTTGGGTAGCTGATTGAGGCACCCGACTTGGCCTTGAACTCGTCGGATTCCATCGTGGACAGAAGCAGCCCATCGAATGCGAGATCAAGCGATGCGAGGACGTCGGCTTGATTCTCCGATGTGACGGCTACCGCTAATAGGTCGGCTTGGACCTGTTCAAGAGATTGTGTGGCGATGGTAATTTTCATGGGGCTCCTCCGGTGGGGTTTCACCGGGTTTAGGGCTTAGGGCATGATCCAGAGTGCGAGTAGTAGGACAACAATGACCAGTCCAGCCGCGCTTAGAAATAAAAGGTATGAATCGCTGCGAATCCTGCCGATCAGCCAAGAGATCATTTCGGCGATGGGACCAGCTTCCTGCCTCTCCGCCGGCTGGTGAGGCAGGGGAGCCGATGGGCTCTCGAGGTCTTGTTGGCCCGTGTTGGGGAGCGGGAGCTCACTCCACCGACCTGCTCCTTGGTACACCGGCTCGTCGGCTTCACTGGGATCCGTGGTGGGGCCACCAATGGGGAAGGGCACAGGCTCTGTCTGTTCTTCCTCTTCGTAGGAGTGATCGTCGAGGGCAGGATTCAAGGTTGTGTCGCCGAAGCCGTGCTCTATGCCCGAATGTTCATCTGTTGAATTGGGGTGGAGCGGCGTGACCTCTGCTTCGACCTGCACGTCGGGCTGTTCGTATGTGGGGTCGTCGAGGCCAGGGGGCTGAAAGTGACCGGTAACGGTGTCTTCTGATGGGTCCGGCTGTTCGGGGCGGTCCATTGTGATCGCCTGGCGCTCCGGCTCCGCCCTGGGCGGTACGTATCCTGGCGCTGCTGTCACCTGGAAGCCTTCCTCTGCGGTGATTGGCTCATGTCCTGAGTCACGAATGGTGTAGGCGATCCGCACCAAGTATTGGCCTGGAGGCAGGTCCGCGATTCGGAAGCTGAAACGAAACCGTCCCGATGGGTGGCGGTCCACTGTGTAGGAACATGCCAAGTTGCGGACGCGATCGCCGCCTTCTTGATCGAATACTGCAAGCCCGGCCGAGATTTCCTCATGGGTTTCGACCCCTTGGGTTGCCCCCACAGTGCAGCTGAACCGGACTTCCTCGTCCGTTGTGAAACCAGCGGAGGTTGGCGGTCGAGTCAGAATCAACTTTCCGACGTGAGCAATGGTCGGGTGGACCAGAGCTGTGACCTCGCTCATACGGGTCTTGAACTCGTCCAATTTATTGAATCGAAACGGAGGCGATGGGCTGGTCTCTGCACAAATGCCACGGTTTACGATGGCGGCCGCACGGTCCGACATTCGCGCATGGAAGCGGGGGTTGGACGGCTCGTTCTTTAGGCGGTTTCGGAAGCTGTCCTTTAGTGTCTGGACATCGCCTTTTTGAAGGCCTCCCGTGGGCAAACTCAGCGGTGTCTTGGCGGAGCCGTCGTGGACTCCCGCCCGGTACAACATCATTGCCAAGGCATAGGTGTCACATCCCGCCGAGAGCACGGGCTCGGTGGTGCTGTTCTGTACCTCTGGGGGCAAATACGCATCGCCCAAGTAGCCATCCCGAGATGCGAGGGCCGTCAGGTGTCGCTTGAGGGTGGGGGTGACGGGATCCATCAGACGGACGCTGCCGTCCTCGTCGATCATGATGTTGGACGGCTTGAGTCCACCATGGACGGGCATAAGCTTCGCCAGAACTTGGAGTGCGTTCATGGCACCCATCAGCGATTGAAGCACCTCGTCCATCGTGCCGAGCTCCGCCATGCGGCGCTCGAGGGTCTCGGGGTAACGAGGTAAAACGAGGGTTGGGCTTCCATCATCAGCGACAAATCGGGTCTCGACCTCAGCGAGGGCTTCGTTTCCAGACTCATCCAAGAGGCGACCCTGTTCCCGTGCGATCTCTCGACATATTTCCGCAAGGCGTGGCGGCTCCTGTGGGAGGTCGTCCTCACCCAGAGGCACCTTTAGAACCCATTCCGTCCCATCTCCGTCTTCGCGGGCGAGGTAGCATTTCCCCCACAGTCCGCGCCCGAGGAGTTGGCCTACCTGGAACGTGCGGCCTTTTCCGTCGGTTACGTGATCGCCAGTCTTCATCGAGGTCCCTTTCGTATTTGGTTGGTTTGGATAACCAAGTGCCGGGGCCTGCGCCGCCCCCATGCGCTAAGGCCCCGATGGGAGGAGGTTGTCGTGCTCAATTTTAGCCCGGAACTCGGACCCAATGGTCACTGGCATTATCGGATGCTTCGAACCATTCTTGGCGGCCCAGTACGCCGTTTTTTAAAGGATTTAGACGACCCCAAGGCCGCCCAAGAGCGGCAATTTCGAGCGTTGCTCAAGGGGGCGCAAGGGACCGGGTTTTGGTCCGATCATAAATTGTCGTCAGTAAAAGACCTATCGGACTTTCGCCGAGCGATTCCGATCCGGACGGGAGCGGAGTACCAGCCTTACTTGGACCGGGTTGCGGCGGGAGAAGCTGGGGTGTTGTCTTCTGAGAAAACCCGAATGCTCCTTGAGACATCCGGTACGACTGGCACACCCAAGCATCTACCCGTGACCGACAGCTGGGCGGAAACGGTTCAGTTGGCCCAACGACTTTGGACCCTGGCTCTCGTCCGGGACCATCCGGGGTTGGTCGGAGGTAAGGCGCTCACAATGGTCTCGCCGATGGTTCATGCCCGCAGCCCGGGTGGGCTGGCCATCGGGAGCAATACGGGTCGAATCCGTGCGGCACAGCCCTTTTGGTTGCGCCGTCGGTACGCGGTTCCAGCGGGTGCGATGGAGATATCGTGCCCGATCGCGCGGCAGTACGCGGTGTTGCGGTTTGGCATTGGGGCAGATGTTCGGTCGATTACCACCGCCAACCCCTCCTTACTTCTTTTGATGTTCCGGCGGCTTGAGGAATGGAAGCAGCCCTTGTTTGAGGACTTGGTGGCGGGCACCTTGCGCCACGGCCCAGCCGCAGACATCGCACCTGGGGTACGGACGCGCTTGGAGGGGATGCTCAAGGCTGGAACACCGCCCCCCGATTGCCATCCTTTGGCCATGTGGAATCTGGAATCGGTGAACTGCTGGACGGGTGGGCCGGCCGCCTACTTTGCAACCAAGCTTCGAGCCCAGCTGCCTGGGGTATCGGTTCGCGAGGTGGGCGTCAGCGCCAGTGAAGGGAGCTTTGCTTTTCCCCTTTCAGCAACCTGGCCCGGAAGCGTTCTGTGGACCGGTGGCCACGTCCTTGAATTCGTGGACTCCGCATCCAATCCAGTGTGGGCCTGGGAGCTCGAGCCGGGGATGAGGGTGCGCTTGGTCGTGAGCACTACAGCCGGGCTGTATCGGTACGATATGGCCGATGAGCTTGAGGTCGTGGGACGTTGCCTGAATACGCCCTTGGTGCGGTTTGTTGGAAAGTCTGGGCGGTACCTGAACGCAGTCGGTGAGCGGGTGACAGGCTCGCAGGTCTCGGCGGCCTTGGCGGCAGTGGGGGCCGATCTGGAAGGGTTTACGGTCCGGGTTGAGATGGCGGAAACACCGATGTATGTACTTGCTTTCGAAGGGAAAAATGTAGGCAATGGCTTATCGGAACAGTTCGATTTGGCGCTCTCAAAAGAGAACGTCGAGTATGAAGGCAAACGCCGGTCTGGGCGGCTCGGCCCGCCAAGAGCAGAGGCACTGGGGCTAGGGCACTATGCTCGGTATCGGGCGGCGCTCGTTCGTGCTGGCGCACCCGCAGGCCAGGTCAAAGACCCGGTGATTGCGGTGGACGAATCCGAGTGGAAGGCGGTACAGCAAGCGGGGGAGAGTGCATGATCTGGTTTTTTCGTTTCCTTCTGGGTACCCTGGGCCTGTTTTGGATTTCTGCGTTGATTCGAGGGATTCGCAGCAAGCGAGATGACAGGTTTCGTGCGGATCCAGACACCCCAGGCGCCAACCCATTGACTTCGGTAGGGGTAGTTGTTCCTGCCCGAAACGAAGAACGAAACATTGGCGCCTGCGTGGACAGCGTGCTTGGCCAGGACCACGCCAACCTAAGCCTCGTTGTACTCAATGATGGAAGTGAGGACCGGACGGGCGACATCTTGGCGGCCCGGAGCGATGACCCCCGCATCACGGTCTTGGACGGCGGTGACGGCCCCTTGCCCGAGGGCTGGCTGGGCAAGGCCTGGGCCTGCCAAAGGGGAGCTAAGGTTCTACTGGAGTCCGACAATCCTCCCGAGTGGCTGCTTTTTGTGGATGCGGATGTGACCCTACACGCCCACGCGGTGTCTGGGAGTCTCGGGCACGCGGAGCGGGGCCAGCTCGCTATGGTGAGTGGCTTGGGGCGGCTCGTGATGGAGAGCTTCTGGGAGAAGGTGCTTCAGCCGGTGATGGCGGGACTCATCATGGCTGGGAACGACCTAGACAAGGTCAACGACCCCGAAAATAACGATGACAGGCCATTGGCCAACGGGCAGTTCATTTTGGTGCGTACCGATGCGTATCTATCTGTACACGGCCATGCTGCCGTTCGGACCGACGTGCTCGATGATGTGGGGATGGCATCCGCCATTAAGGGGGCGGGTCACCCATACAACCTCATCTTCATGCGCGACCTCTTTGACTGCCGCATGTACACCAACCTCTCGGAGTTGTGGGAGGGCTGGACCAAGAACATGTACGCAGGCATGCGGTATTCGTGGGTGAATTTGCTAATTGTGATGGCCTTTGTGACCTGGATTTCGCTCGCTCCTTATCTGTTGCTTGGTTTCGGGCTGGCCACAGGCAGTGTGGAGTGGATGGCATGGGGGGCGGGTATCTCCACCCTCATACAGATGGTGCGCTTGTGGCTGGACATTCAGGTTGGGCAGGACGCCCGCTATGGGCCGACCCAGCCATTTGCTGTCGTCATGTTGTTGGTGCTGCTCGCTCACTCCGGCCTTCGGGCTCTCCGGGGGACGGCGGAATGGAAAGGCAGGCAGGTGCCCATCGTAAAGTACGGAGCTCAGGAAACCGGCGCAGGTAAAGACTCGACGTAGAGACTCTGGCTGGGGAATGCAAAGCTCAGGTTGAGGCTCTCTGCGATCCCCCACACTTTCATCTTCAGGTCGTGGTTTACAGCGAGGTCGTTTGACCACCCCTCATCCACGACGAAGGCATGAATCATGACCTCGAGGGCACTGTCGCCAAAGTTCACGAATTGAACCTCGTGGCCGTCGAGAACACGCTCATCGTTGTCGAACAGGGCGGAGGTCTGCTGGCAAAACTGGTTGATCTGCTCTCGGTTGGTATCGTACGTGAAGCCCAGTGTAAATCGCATGCGGCGAGCGGTACGGAGGCCTAAATTGTCGACCCGGGCGGAGGCAATGGCGCCGTTGGGAATGGTCACCACTGAGCCGAGAACGGTCCGAAGTCGGGTGGAACGGAAGCCCACTTCCTCTACCGTGCCTTCGTCTCCGCCCACGACGATGTAGTCGCCAATTTGGAACGGTCGGTCCACAAAGATCATCATCGAACCGAATAGATTCTCAACCGTGTCCTTTGCAGCAAGGGCGATGGCCAGTCCAGAGATGGTGACTCCAGCCAATAGGCTCGTGACATCCACGCCCAGGTTGTCGAGGATGGAGAGCAGCCCCAGGGCCCATATGACCACTTTCAGTGCACGACTGGCGAGGGGGATCAGTTGATCGTCCATCTTGGTGTCGGTGTGCTCGGCTTTGGCCCGAGCCAGATCGGTGATCATGTCGACGATTCGCAGGAGCACCGCGACGATTGCGATGCTCAGCGCAGCTTGTGCAGCGGTGTGTAGGTAAGAAGAAGCGCGAACACCAAGCTGAAGATCGGGGATGCCGATGAGGAACACCGCTCCAGCCGCAGCCCAGGTCAGTGGGCCCTGCATGCGGCCGACGACCTCGTCATTAAGTGGCACCCTGATGCGCCGAGCCAGCCGGACGATCTGCCCCTGAAGTACAAACTGGGCAATCCGGCCCGCGAGGAATGCCACCAAGGTCAGGAGCCCAAAGAGCACGATTTGCCATCCCTGCAGTCCGCCGGGCAGAGGCCTGTGGAGCGGGGCAGGAAGCATGCTGCGGATGGCCTGAGAGATGCCGGTGAAGGCCTGTTGATACAGCCCAGGAACTGCGCCGACGGTCTCACCGGAGAACTGCCACACTTCGCCCACCTTGTTGAGGTAGACCACAGGAAGCTGCTTGTGCAGAGTCTGTTTGGCTACTCCGGCTTCGTTTAAAAAGTCGGGGTCGGTAGAGAGCGCATCGAAGTCGATGTAGAGGCCCTTGGCATCCAGCACTTGCTTGAGCTGGATGGCCGTCTTCTCCATGCCTTCACCCGCAGGAAAGCATGCGACAGCATTGGCTGGTTTCCATCCGGAACCCTTTTGTAGGTTGTCGAGAAAGTGCTGTGTGGCTGCGAGTGGGCTGGTACACGCCCCGTGAGCCGGCTGGTGCAGGCCGCAAACAATCGCAAGAACAAGGACGAGGCGGGCAAGGTTCATGGTGACTCCACTGGTCAAAATGGGCGGGTGGCAGCCTGGGAGACCAAGCTCACAAACTCATCCACGGTAGGCGTTGGGGGAATGCCCTGACCCCGAAGGTCATTGCGCAACCGAAGTGACACGGTGCCATCGGCCAACTCTTGTTCGCCAATGATGGCCATCCAAGGAATTTTGGCGTTGTGGGCCTCTCGAATCTTGAATCCAATCTTGTCGTCCCGGTTGTCGAGATGTACTCGCAACCCGGCGGCTTCGAGAGAGGCCTTCACGGCTCGCCCGTGGGCCAAAGACTTCTCTGAGACCGTCAAGAGGCGGACCTGCTCCGGGGCAATCCAGGTGGGGAATTCACCGGCGTAGTGTTCGATAAGGATCGCGATGAAACGCTCGAGAGAGCCGAAAATGGCCCGATGAATCACCACAGGTGTGTGCATCTCGTTGTCGGCACCGACGTACTTTAGGTCGAACCGTGCCGGGAGTTGGTAGTCCAACTGGATGGTCGCGCACTGCCATTCGCGGCCAAGAGCGTCGACCACGTCGAAGTCGATCTTGGGGCCATAGAAGGCGCCGTCACCCTCCTTCAGTTGGAAGTCGATGTCATTTGCGCGGAGGGCATTCTCCAGTGAGGCCTCGGCCCGATCCCACAGCTCATCGCTGCCGAGCTTCTTGTCAGGTCGGGTGGAGAGCTTGGCTTTGTAGTCCATGTTGAACGCCCGGTAGACCGTCCCCACCATAGCGAGCAGGTCCGTGACTTCCGACTCGATTTGCGCCTCGGTCACAAACAAGTGGGCATCGTCTTGGCAGAATTGGCGAACTCGTGTGAGGCCGCCCAACGCTCCTCGTGGCTCGTTGCGGTGCAGCACTCCCTGATCGTGCATGCGCAGTGGGAGCTCCCGATAGGACCGCTTCTGAGACCCAAAAATGAGCATATGGGAAGGGCAATTCATGGGCTTTAAGCCCATCACACGTGACGGTTCACCTTCGTCTTCGCCCTCTGCTTTGTCTGCCCCAAAGACGAACATATTGTCCGCATAGTGGTCCCAGTGGCCGCTGGTCTTCCACAGCTCTGAGTCAAACATTTGAGGTGTGCGGACACCCACGTAGCCGCCCTTTTCAACCAGGAGCGACCGCATGGCTTCGCTGAGCTCGTGATAGAGAATCTCTCCCTTGGGCAGGAAGAATGGGCTGCCAGGCGCGTAGTCGTGAAACATCACCAGCTCGAGTTGCTTTCCCAGGACCCGGTGGTCGCGTTTCTTGGCTTCCTCGATGCGGTGCAGGTATTGGTCCAGCTCATCCCGAGTCGGCCATACAGTTCCGTAGATGCGCTGAAGCTGGGGGCCCTTGGAATCACCCCGCCAATACGCGCCGGAGACTTTCAACAGCTTGAAGTGCTTGCAGTTTTTGGTGCGCCGCACATGAGGGCCACGGCACAGATCTGAGAACCCGTCTTGGTGAAATATCGACACTTCCTCATCGGCAATGCCATCGATAAGCTCTACCTTGAAGTTTTGACCGCGCTCGCCAAACCACGCCTTGGCTTTTTCTTTGGTCCACATTTCTTGTGTGAACTGAGAGTTCCGCTTCACGACCACTTTCATCTGGGCCTCGATGGTACTCAGGTCATCTTCGGAGATGGGTCGGCTGACATCTACGTCGTAGTAAAATCCGTTCTCGATCGCCGGACCAATGGCGAAATTGGCCTCCGGGAACACATGCTGAATGGCCTCGGCCAACACATGCGCAGCAGAGTGTTGCAGGCAGTGGAGCTTGTACTCGGCATCGTTGGAAAATTCGTGCTTGGATTTCTCTTGTTCTTCCACTTGGTCCCCTTAAATATACGAGCACGTGCCTAACCGTTTCAGGCTTGCTTTTCCCGTTTCCTCACGTCATCAGTTTCGCTTGTCATCGGTTCCACTCATCTCCGGAGTCCTTTGCCGTTGCTGGTCCTGGGGTAAAATAGAGACTCACTTCGGAGTCGGGAACGATGTTTCTTGCGGTCGGGGTGTACGTGCTACACACTTGCTAAAGGAGAGTGGGCCATGGCGAAGGGTTCTTTTGCAGGCAGATTGGTCAAAGGTGTGACCAAAAAAGCAGTGACGCGCTTTATGGATCGGGTTGGCGGGAAGCTGGTAAGTGGCATTGCTGACACTTCTTCGGACGCGCCCGATTCACGATTTAAGCCAAAGCGTGACCTCTATTCAACGATGGTTTCAGAGTCAGCCGCAGACCCTGAGTCGGAGTCTGAGTGAGTTTGTGCTTCGCCCCGTTCACGTGTTTGTTGGAAACACGACGAGTCTTCGGGCTGGGGACACCCTTAAGTCCTGTGTGCGAAGGCCGAAAAGACAATCAATCTTACCGCTGGTCTGAATGATGCTGATTTCCTTGCTATTTTTGGGTGCCTCTGCGCAGGCCGCGACGCTGAGTGTCGGGCCTGGCGCCAGCTATTCTTCCATTCAAGATGCGGTGGTTGCTGCGGCATCTGGCGACCGCATTGAGGTAGCTCCGGGCACCTACATCGAAAACGTGGACCTCGCTGGCAAGGATCTGGACGTGGTGGGTACTGCCGGCCCGGCAGTGACTCTGTTGCGTCCCGCGACTTCGGGCCTCGCGGTGGTCGTCTATGACCAAGGAGAGGCCGGTACTCTGGTTGGTTTCGGTATCGAACCCGCATCCGGAGAGCGCGGAATTTACATTCTTGGCTCAAGCCCAAGCATCAGTAACTGCCGAATCGAAGGGGCAGGGGACTGGGACTCCAGTTGGGGTGGCGGTGTGTACGTCTCACTCGGGTCACCATCCTTCGACAACGTGGAGTTTATTGATAATTCGGGAGCCAAGGGCGGCGATCTATACATTGCAGGCGCCTCCAGTGTGACATTGAGCAATGCCACCATCGAAGGCAGCTCAGGTAAATACGGGGCGAGCATATTTGTCCTGGATTCGGCGCTGACGATTTCGGACACCACCGCTGAGGACACGGTCAGCCAATACTCGGGTGGCTTTGCTTTCCT
>CAWVVG010000076.1:0-11537 GCA_963932775.1 uncultured bacterium | reverse complement strand
CGCTGGCTCCATGCCGAATTCGGAGGCGAAGTCCGTCTGCAGGTCAGTCAGGCTGCGCGAGCCGCGCCATGATTGATCGGAGCCAAAGAACCGTTCCATCCGGTGCTTGGCGAGAAACAACACGCCGTGGGTCGGGTACTCCGCAGTCGTCAAGCGATCGGTGAGCGCCCTGACCTTCTTGGCCACTGTGGTCTCTGAAGTCACCGTGTCCCCGCTCTTGGTGAGCAGGGCCGGGTTCTGCATAAAGCCCATCCAACGCCACGGCAGGCCGAAGCTGATGAGGTCCTTCGAGAAGTCGCAGCGTCCCGAATGGGTGCAGGTGCTGCGGTCGTGCTCGGAGTTCCACGGGTCGGGCATGCGAACACAAGCGGCCTTTGAGACCGCATTTGAGTCCCATGGTCCTCCGAATCCGACGCGGGCGGCGGTGCAGGCTTCGCCGGATTGCTCGGCCAATACCCCTGTGTTCCAGATGGCGTTCACCGGGTAGTCGACGCCGCCAGAGAACAAGCCTGTCGATGTGCCCGCCATGTGCATGCGCATCTCGTGGCTGATGATGAGCATTGACATCTGGCGTTGGCGCTCGATGCTGTTCAAGTTTCCGCTCACCACGGTGGTGGCCGTCATCGAGTCGCACTTGCCGTGGGTTTCAATGCCACACTCGGTGGCGTTGGCTGCCACGAGCGGATTGCTGGTGGAGGTGTAGGCCTGCAGCAAGTTCAGGAAGTTGCTGGTGGTGGGGTCCGCCAGGTAGGTGTCTTCCAGGCCAATGAAGGCGAGCTTCTTGCCCGGTGCTGCAATGTGGCCCAAAGACGGCACCCACTCGTTGGCATTCACGTGGGCCTTGCCGCGGGTCTTGTCGCGACTGTACAGCGGAAACTCAATGCCGACAGGCAACGCGTGCAGGTTGAGTTCCAGCAGCTCGTCTCGGGCCGCTTCTGCATCGGACACCGACGCGATGGTGGAACTTGCAATCAGCAGACCGCTCTCTGCCAAGGCGGCGGCCAGGGCGGCATCTTGTGCAGTGCTTGAATCGCCTGCCAGCGTGCTTCCACTGGGCTGCATGGGCTTCCAGTCTTCGGCCTCCACGGTGGGCGACCAGCCGTAGCGACTGCGGTGTGCATTGAGCATCTCGACCACGGGGCCCACGTGTTGATTCGCCACGTGCTTTTCGGTTCGGCGGGTGAAGTCGTCATCGGGCAGGGCGTGGTACACGATGTCCAACCCATCCGGTGCATGGCAGCTGCCGCAGGTGTTGCCTGAAGCATCCACTTCGCGGAACGAAGCCAGCCCTTCGTTGATGGCATCCGAGTACTCACCGGCATCGACCACAGCGTTCGGCTCGGGCTCGGTCCTGGCGGGGTGAACACCCCAGCAATACCCGATGCCGCTTTTCTCTACGACACAGGTTGCATCGCCGTGGACGGTGACCTTGTCGTAGCCCACGACCGAGCCGTAGGTCTCAACGCCGTTTTTGCCCCAGCAGACCAGGGCGCCGCCAAGGTTTACGGTGGAGGTCTGCATGATGCCGCAGCTGCGGGTCTCTCCCAGTGCCAGCTTGCTTGGTCCGTTGTTCACATCTTGCCAGTCCCAGATGGTGCTCCACCACTGCAGGCTCAACCCCTCAACGGTGTCGGGCGGTGTGGCCTGCCCGCTTGAGTTGTCGCCCCAGCAGGTGAGCCCCTCGGAAAGAGAACCGCCGGCTTTGGCCGCACAGCTGGTGTTGCCGCCAGCGTGTACTGCCGACCATGCGCCGCTGGGTGCTGTGGTCTGACCGCTGCCACCGTCGCCCCAGCAAGTGACTTCGCCGGTTTCATCGGCCAACGCACACGTATGGTTCTTGCCCGCTTGGAGCGTTTTAAACGCCCCCGTTGGGGCTGCGGTTTGTCCGAAACTGTCATCACCCCAGCAGGCGATTTCTTTGGTGGTGGCATGGATGGCACACGCGTGGTTGTCGCCAGAGATAAGCCTTTTGTGGTCGCCCACGGGGGCTTCGATTTGCCCCATGGTGTTGTCGCCCCAGCACACAATTTCGCCGGATTGCCAGTGGTGGCCCCTTCGTCCACAGGTATGGTTCTTTCCGGCAACGAGCTCCGAGTAGTCGGCGTCTGGGCCGATGTATGGCGGCGGTGGTGTGCCCTGGCCGTAGCTGTTGTCTCCGCTGCACTGCAGGCGTCCGCCGTCCGACCCGCAGGCGTGTTTGTCCCCGAGAACCAGGGCGCTGAGGCTGGCCGGCACCTCGGTCTGACCAAACTCGTTGTTGCCCCAACAGATGACCTTCACGGGTCCGAGTCGAGTCTGCGCGCACGCGTGGTTCAGACCCACGGATTGGACAGGCTGAAACCCTTCGAATGGATCCATCCCCACGTGTTCACCGCCGCCTTCGCAGAAGGTGGACTGGTAGTCACCGAAGGCTTTGTCGTGCCATCGGTTGATGGTGCAGTGGCTCGTGGGTCCGGCAGAGAGAGAGTAGTGGCCCATGTTCTGGTCGTTGGTCACCGCCTTGGCGCCATCGCCCCAGCAGATGGCTTCCCTCAGCTCGCTTCCCACACCGCAACTGAAGCCGTTTCCGACCGACACGGTGTCAAAAGAATCGCTGGGTGCAGCCAACTGACCCTTGTCGTTCGCTCCCCAGCACAGCACTTCATTGTCGTAGGTGAGTCCACAGGCGTGGCTACCGCTGGCGGACATCTGCACAAACTCGGCGGCGGGGGCTGTGGTCGCCCCTTCACCCCAGCACACCGCAGCGCCATCGAAGTCCAGTGCACAGGCGTGATTTCCCATGCTGGAGATCTCTTTGTACCGACCGGTGGGTGCGTCCAGCTGGCCCTTGGAATTGTCGCCCCAGCAGTCAATGTATCCATCGACGCGAATGCCGCAGGTGTGCGCGGATCCGGCTGCTGTGTCCTTCCACATGCCGGCGGGCACATTGGTCTGACCATGCTCATTTTCACCCCAGCACCGCATATGACCAGAGCCATCATTGCCCACCATGCAGGTGTGGTTGTCGCCGGCGTCCAGTTGGAGAGCAGGGACGATGCCGGATACCAGTTGACCGAGCTCTCCTCGACTGATGCACTTTTCGCTGTTGACGAGACCCATCAGGTTGGTCACCTTCCAGTCAGTCATCTGGTATTGACGAAATTCGTGGTTCAGTTCGGGCTCTTTGCCCTGATTTATGAAAGCATCCAACACGTGAAAAGCATGATCAATGCCCCAGAAGTACGTCATGTTGTGGCCGCCACCTGCACCAATCCGCTCGAATGTTCCGCGCCAGTCGTCCTTGGTGCCCAACGTGTAGCTTTCTGGATCGCCGTCCACGGCGCCGTAGTCCACCAGTACCTGAAAGAGTTCGTCTCGGGTCATGATGGACAAGCACTCTTCTTCGGCCACGCTGTCGCCTTCGGGTGAGGTCCAGACCGAGTCGAGTCCGCTGCAATGAGAACCCAAATACACGGTGCTGCCGCTCGCAGGCGGTGCTGTGGCAGTGCCGTCCCACTCAAGCGTCCAGGTGTACTGGTAGTTCTTGTCGCCAAAGGATTGCCCGGCCCCTTCCACGGAATTGCTGCGGAAGTACGTTCCAGAGCTCCGGCAGACGGAACTCTCGCTGCCTTCGGGGCAGTTGGCGCGCAGGTAGACCACACCGCCCGAGACCAACGACGCGTCATCCCACTCGATGATCCAGCCAGAGTCGGGATCGGAATCCCCCCACGAGCTTCCGCCGCCTTGTCCGGCGTTGCTCTGGAAGTAGACGCCGTTGTCTTCGCAGGACTCGTCGGTGCACTGCGACTTCAGCTGAACCACAGCGCCACTGGTGAGAGTGCCGTCGTAGTCAAGCTGCCAGGCGATGGTGGCATCACGCGGCCCCCAGGATGTGCCGTCGCCTTCGGGCGAGTTGCTCTGCAGGTAGCTGCCTTCATTGAGCGAGCAGGCGCGAAGCCCCAGCAGTGCGGGGGCTTGCTGGCCCACCTCGGTGGGGTTGTATGGCGGCTCATCGAGCCACTGATAGGTGGGCTTGTTGGTGGTCAGTACATTGAAGCCGTCCCAACTGTGTGAGCCCACGCTTTCGACGATCCACAGCGAGAGGTAGTCGTCTTCGTCCAAGTCACCGCTGATGGCCGCCGCCGCACCGAGTTCTGGAAACACGTTGTAGTCGGCACCGTTGGCCGTCCACTCGTAGCAGAGGTTCTCAAAGCCGTAGACCCAGCCATCGGACTCTTCAGATTCGTAGGGTGTGCCGTCGAGGGAACTGCCGTAGATGCCGCACTCAATGCCGCAGACCGCATCGTCCAATTCACCGCAGGCCTTGGACATCAGGTCCATGTTGAAATCGTAGTACTCCCAGCCATCGCTCAGACTCAGGACGGTGCCTTCTTCATCGACGGTTCCAACCAGTGGAACGTCGGGGTTCCATAAGGGCAGCGGAGTCGCGTTGAAGGCATTGTCTGCGAAGTTTCCGTTCCAGGCGAAGACCTGCTCGCAGACCTGCATCAAGGTGGAGGCCGGGCCGTCTGAATCGGCGGTGACCCATCGGCCTGCATCGAGGGCCTCGGTGTACCGGCCGCAGTCGGCACCACAGGTGGCAAACGCGAGGTCGGCGCAGCTCTCGGCCAAGTAGCCCAAGTCCACAAAATAAGGCGCGTACTCGGTACCGGAGATTTCGAGTTCATCGCCCGTGACTTGTCCGGTCAGCGATTTGAGTTGGGGTCCAAACGCCCAGAGCAGGCCAACAGCAGCGGGCAAGGCAGCGATCTTGAGGGTGTTGATGGTGCTCATTTATCACCTCCCTTCTTGCGATCCTTTCGTCTCTTCTTCACCGCAGTTCTGGGCATCTTGGCGTCTTGCTTGGCCGATTGACTCATCGTCGCCATCTTTGCGTGCAGGGGCTTCATGCAGGCTTCGGTGGCATTCTTGATGGCCTCGGTTCCACTGGGGTTGCCTTTGTATTCGTCTTTGATGGCTCGGCTGGTAGTGTTGCAGACGGCCATCGCTGCGCGCATCTCGGCTGCATCGGCGGCCAGGGCCGTCTCAAAACATCCACAGATATTGTTGGCATGTTGTACTTCAGCGCGATTGCATCCGAGCAATGTCAGTGCCGCTGCTGCAGCGCACCATAAAATCTTCGTTGGCATGTGACCCCCGCCCGCTTTGGGCTCGGTGAGGGTATCACGCCCCGAAACAGAATTTGGCTCAAAAGACCGGACCCACCAGCCACCCTGTGATGAATGGTACAATCGTTCCCATACTGATGACGACTGGCACCAGTTTGGAGACGTACTCGCGATGAAGCCCACTCAACCCGACATGACCGGTGCAACCGCAGAGTTCAGCCCCAATAGTCTTCTGGGTCAAACCTTCGGTGGGAAGTATAGAATCATCAGTGAGCTCAGCCAGGGTGGGATGGGTCGCATCTATCGCGCCGAACAGATTGCTCTGAAGCGACCTGTGGCCATTAAAGTCATTATTTCCGACGACGACCCCGTGGCCAATAAACGGTTTCTGCTCGAAGCCTCCCTGACTGCAAATTTGGTTCATCCCAACATCGTGAAGATTTATGATTTCGGGCGAACATCAGAAGGCATGCTGTTCTTGGTGATGGAGCTGCTCGAGGGCGAGAACCTCGAAGCATGGACGGAACACAACGGCCCCTTGAGCTGCAAAGAAGCACTTCAAGTGGGTGTACAGCTGTGTGGGGCACTCACCGAAGCCCACCGCAAGAACGTGGTTCATCGGGACATTAAGCCCGCCAACATCGTTGTTTCCCGTCGCCCCGGTGGGGATCTAACCGCCACGCTCATCGACTTTGGCTTGGTGAAGAGTGCTGGACAAGGCGGCGGACTGTCTCGAACTGGCATGATTGTGGGCACACCCATGTACATGGCGCCCGAACAACTCTCGGCCACGGGCGTGGATGACCGGGTGGACATCTATGCCCTGGGACTCACACTCTTTTTCTCGTTGACGGGCAGAGACCCCTACCCCGGACGTGGACTGGACTCCTTGATGATGGCCCAGCTCCATGAACAACTGGAAGCGGTCAGCGAGGTCAACCCCGAAGTCGAAGGCGAACACCTCATCAATTGGGTGGTTCAGACTGCCATCGCCAAAGACCCGATGCATCGATTTCAGAATGCCTTGCAGCTGCAGCAGGCACTCGAGGCTTGCAAAGGCAAACTTCCCAGCGGCGAATACCCAACCTTGAGCTTCGACCAAGGGGTTCTCTCGTCACAGACACCCATCGACGCCCTGGACAACGAGGTTCCGTCCACACCCTTGGTGGACTCTACGACCTACGTGAAGGATGGGTCGGCCATCTCCACGGAATTTGCGGATGCCCTCTCCTTGAGCGGCGTCATCGATCCGAGTGAGGCACCGAACCGCTTCGATTCCACCACCTCACTGGAGTTCACCGGACATACTCCGACCTCGGGGGTGACCCAGCGCACCTCGGTTCCGATGATCCCCATTCTCGCAGTGCTCGTTGTGCTCGGGCTGGCCGGATGGTGGAGTACACAGACCCAGCCTGCTTCCGAAACTGGGGCGACCCAAGCCCAAGCGGTGGAGGTCGAGGTCAAGTCAGTTCCGGAGGGTGCGGATGTTCTCTTGGACGACACCCTGGTCGGTTCCACCCCGTTCAAGATCAGTGTGGGCAGCGGTGAGATCACCCACATCGAGCTTCGACTCACGGGCCATGAGCCTCGAAAAGTCGCCCTATCCAGCCGGACTCCGACTGTGACGATTCGACTGACATCGATCGACCCAGAGCCCACAGCCACAACCGTCCCAGCGGTAGCGCCGGCAGCAGTGACTCCTGCCCCGAAGCGGGCACGGCCCACGAGAAAGGCACAGCCAACACCCCAGCCCTCCCCCACTCCATCCGTTACACCTCCGGCTGAAGACACCCCTCCTGCCAACACCGCTGACGGACTGCGAGACCCATGGGCCGACTGACCCTGCTAATGATGTTGATGTGCGGAGGGCCTGCGTTTGCGCAGGAGACCGACCAAGAGCGCGCCAAGGAGCTGTACTCGAATGGCAAGCGCTTGTTCGGGGAAGAACGGCATAAGGAAGCCCTTGTCGCGTGGGAGGCAGCCTACAAGATCAGTGAGCGCCCGCTTCTGTTGTTCAACATGGCGCTGGCCCAAGAGCAATTGGGGCAACTGAATCAGGCGATAGAGACCCTGTACCAATACCGCGTGTTTGCACCTGCAGGCGAGCAAGACATGCTGGTGGAAAAGATCGCCGAGCTGAAGGCATTGGTAGCCCAAGAGCCGACCGAGCCCGAACCGGTACAGGTCGCTGAGCCGGAACCGAAGGAAGCGCCCAAACCGGAGGCGGCACCCAGCAACAACCGTCGACTCGGCCCCGCGTTGGCGTGGACGGCCACGGGTGTGGCTGCAGCCTCGGGGCTGACCTTTGGACTGCTGGCCTACTCCAGCGGCCAGTCGGCTGACGAGTATTGCGGCGATTCGTCCGAGGGAACGTTCTGCATCAACGGTGTGGAAGACTACGAGTACCAGCAGAACAGCCGTGCGCTTGTCGCCGACATCAGCTGGGGAGTGGCCGCCGTCGGATTGGGCACCGGACTGGGGATGGCGCGCAGAGGCAGCGAACCGGCGGGGACCGTCCAAGCGCAATTCGGTCTCGGATTCATCGGTCTCAGAGGGGGGTTTTGATGTTCTTCTTGTGGTTGACAGCCTGTTCCTTGATGACCATTGACTACGAGGCCTGCACAGATGATTACGAGTGCGTTGAAGCCCATGGTGAGGGCTACGAGTGCGACCCTGATATCGGCTTGTGCATGGAGCCTGACACCGGGGGGTGGGAAGACACCGGGGAATGGGAAGACACCGGTGACGATGAAGGCGACACCGGTGACGATGACGATAGAAAGCGGCTCCCACTCTTGGATGTACTGAACCGTATCTTCAAGCGCACAGTGCACTGGATCACATCATGGGTTCATCAAACCGTGTTGCGCGGATGACGGCATCCAGCAACGGTGTGGAGTCCACATGAACCTGTCCTGGATTTTGGTGGCAGGAGAAGGCCCGCTCAACGGCGAACAATGGGACTTGCCAGACGGGACTGCGATTCGGTTGGGCCGCGATGACGACTGCGATGTGAGCATCAAGGACGTCAATGTGTCGCGAACCCATGCGACGCTGCAGCTTCAAGCCTCCACCGTGACTGTGAGCGACAAGGGCTCGTCCAACGGTGTGTTTGTAGACGGCGTTCGAATCGAAGCGCCCATAGAGCTTCGGGTCGGTTCCAAGTTGGCCGTTGGCTACCAGAGCTTTGTGGTGCAAGTGGCCCAAGTCGAGTCCGCTCCAATCCGTGCGCTCAAGAGGCGGATTTTGGCGATTCAAAGCTTGGCCGAGCATGAGCAGCCAAGCATCAAGTATCCAGCCATTTTTGCAGAAGCGCTCTTGTTTACCGGCGTGGCCTTGGGCATTGTGGGTGCCCTCGGGATTCAAGAAGCAGGCTTCTTTGGAATTTTTCTCACCGCGGCGTCTTTGTTGTCTCGGTTCGACAAACTGTTGACCGAGAACAAGCGCGAAGTCTTTGTGCTCAAGCGGTCCCATACCCGGGCCTACATCAACACCTCAAAGAGCATCTTGGCGATGTTTTTGGGGATGTGCACCGCCACCGCCCTCACGGTCTTGGCCATGGAGCAGTCCGAGGTGGCCACAGCCTATGGCTTTATCTTTGAGCTGGTGGGACTGGAAGGGAGCAACCTGTTCAATCGGCAGTTCTCCGATACCGGTGCCATCTTTGGTCACAACGTTGCGGTGGCCCTGGTCATTGTGGTGCTGTGTGCCTTTTACAGGACCTATGGCGCCTTGTTGACCTTGGGGTGGAATGCCAGCATCTGGGTCGTTGTACTGGTGACACTGACCCGAGGAGTCCTGTCTTCAGGGGTACAGAATACCGCCCAGATTTCAGTCATGTCCTTTGTGGCCGTGACCCCTCACCTGGTGCTCGAGGGAATCGCATACATCATGCTGGCCTTGGCGAGCATCGGATACTCCCGTGGTCTGACCCGCTATGGCTTGGCCCTCAAGACTGCACAGCCCGTCTCGGATGCATCCCATCAAGCGCTCAAGCATCCACAAGATCAAGTCCTCAAGTCGATCAGCATGGCGAGCATGGCCTTGGTCGGGCTCGGACTGGTCGTTCTTGCCTTGGCTGCGGTGGTGGAGAGTCAGTATGCGCCATGGATGATCGACAAAATCAAGCAGGCTGTGCAGCGCTGAAGTCCTGCGGACTGTGTCTCAGGGTGGAATGGTTCGCCCGGTGATGGGTGTAGGCCGTCCTGAAATTTACGAGACCAACGGTGGGTCCATCGTAGGTGCCGAAGTAGCGGAGGGTGATCTCGGTCAACGGCGGCACCTCGAAGTCCGACCCGCAGACCCACTTCAAGGTTAACACCGACCCAAAGTCGGTTGCTGCGACCCCTCCTCTGTTCCTATACTGAGCAGACTGCTCTACCGGAGACAGGAGCGTTACCGGACCACGTCTGCAGTCTCACCAGGGCGACCACTCCACCTTCCATTCAGCGGAGACAACATGAGACAGAGCGAAATGGCAAGCATCGCTCTCGTCGCGTTGTTGGCCATCCACTGCGCCAAGACCACGGTGATTCGACGGGGTGTCCCGCGTCCTGAATCCAGTGACACGGCCACTGGTGTTGACCCTGACCCCACCGACGACACGGGTACCGCACCCACCGCCGACACATCCGACGCTGAGCCTCCGGAGCCCCTTGGCCCCTTGGTGATCCTCAGCGCCGGTGCCGCCCATACCTGTGGCATGACCGAAGACGGTGAGATTGCCTGCTGGGGCCGAAACGAAGAAGGCCAAGCCAGCCCACCCAGCGGCAGCTTTGTGTCCTTGCAGAGCGGCGGCAATCACACCTGTGCACTCGACATTGAGGGCACCGTGACCTGCTGGGGCGCCAATGAAGAAGGCCAGAGCACTGTGCCGGACCGAGTGTTCTCCGAAGTGAGCTCAGGTGAACGCCATACCTGCGGCGTGGACCTCACTGGTGCGGTGATCTGCTGGGGCTACTTTGTGGACTCCGCCCGGGCCTACCCGCCCGAAGGCACCTTCCACGGTGTGTCCGCAGGCGCCGACCACACCTGTGCCTTGAACCAGGACGACAGGGCCGAGTGTTGGGGCGAAGACGGCGACGGCCAAGCGCCGCCCTCTCGGGGTCCGGTCACCCACATCCAGCTCAGCTCTGGGCGCCGGCACACCTGCACCTTGCTTACCTCCACCTTTGGGCTGAGCTGCTGGGGCACCAACGACGACGGCCGCATCACCAGGCCCACGGGCTCCTACACCCTCATCTCCAGCAATGGAGACCACCACTGTGCGTTGGAGACCGAGGGTGGCATCGCCTGCTGGGGGTTGAACGACCACGGCCAGACCGACTCACCGGACATTATTGCCACCACCATCACCGCCGGCGGCGCCCACAGCTGCGCCATCACCACAGACGGCGATGTGGTGTGCTGGGGCGACACTTCCGACGGCCAAGCCTCGCCACCACCCACAGCCAACACACCCTGAGTGAACCCATGAAGTCAAACTGCGAAGCCTGCGGTGCTCCCCTCAAGCACGGGAAGCTCTTGTGCTCCCACTGCGGGTTTGCCCTGCAGCCCTTGGTTTCCATCGAGGACGAGCTGAGGGCCCTCGATGAGCTGGGTGCATTCACCCGACAGCTCGCCCTGGAACATGCCGACGATGACGACGACCGCCGGGCGGCCATTGGGTCCTTACTTGCGAGCGCCTTCGTTCCCGAGAATGTGCCGGCCATCAAGCGCGCCTTCTTGGAGACGGTGCAGAACATGCAGCCATCTCATCTCTCAGACGACGATGGCAACACGCTGCTACGGAATCGTTGCGAGATTCTCCTGACCAAGCTGAAGATGGACCACCCCGAGGAGTCCCGTACCGTCCGAGAGCTTCAAGCGGCCTTAGACAAGCGGGTGGCGGAATGGGACGCCGATGTGGCCTCCGAGAACCGGATCACCTGGATGCTGCTGGTGCCCTTCGTTGGTATCCCCACCTTGATGGGAATCGTCTTCTGCTGCGGGGGAGCGCTCAAGGGGATGTTCTGAGAGGCTGATTCACTCGGACCGAGGCGATGCTCGTACTTGTCCCAGTTTTTCAGTAATCAAGGGTCAAGGTGGGTAAAGCTCGAAAAGCCGATGGTGTATACTCCTGAGCCTTCGGGGGTTTTGTGCGGATTGTGCTGCTATCAGCGTTGATGATTCCTTTGCTTGTCGGCTGTGGTGGCGGTGACGAGAAGCCTGCCGGCGAAAAAGAACGGGTCGAAGGAAGTGAAGCCGGGGATTGCTCGGACGAAGCCGACAATGACCTCGATGGGCTCTTTGATTGCGATGACGACGGTTGCGCCGGATCTCCCGCATGCGATGAAGCCGATGCCGATGCCGATGCCGACGCAGATGCCGACGCGGATGCCGATGCCGACGCAGATGCCGACGCAGATGCCGACGCAGATGCCGACGCAG
>CAWVVG010000075.1:0-11558 GCA_963932775.1 uncultured bacterium | reverse complement strand
GTATTCCCCACCCGGCAGCAGTCCGTCGTAGATCAGACCGTCCCGGATACGCTGCTGAGCCATGCCAATGGTGGAGCGCTGATCTGGCTGCAGTGGCATCACCGACACCGCCAGATTGGCCTCACCTTTGTACCGTTCGGGAATGATCAGTTCGACCTCCCCATACTGACGCATCAGATCGCCAAGCCAATTGACCACCGCCGGGTCTTCCTTGACCCCCTTGGCCAAGAGCAGACGTCGGTAAACACGTGTGACATTCCCCAACTCTCGAGAAGCCTGGGCTCCGAGGTAGTGGTCATCGTAAGTGAGCTGAACACCCTTTCGCTGGAGCGGCGCCATAGACTCGTAAGATCGCTCGACCCCACGCCAATGTCCACGCTTCGCTAACCGCACCATCTCCTCTGCCAGTCGGGTGTGCTCACCCGCTGCCGCAGCCTTCGAGATTGCCAATGCATCGGTGGGTGCAACCAACACAACGCATGGGGCAAGAACCATTGCTCGAAGTGTGTTCATTCTTCCGTCCCCCGTGAGTCAAGCGCCGACACAGTGTCTGCCCCTCCATCTTCGCAGACTGAGAGCGAACTCGAGTCAATTTCCACGTCTTGGTCATCATCAAAGTTCGGAATCGGACCTGCCCAAGGGTCAAACAACACCTTTGAATAGGGGTGCTGAGGCTGATCGGCGCGTGCATCGAGTTCCTCAACGACCCGTCCATGAAGCATCACCAATATGCGATCACACCACTGTTTGGCTTCAGCCATGTCGTGCGTCACGATGATGCACCCCGCGTGGTCGGGCAAATTTCCGATTAGCGCCTCGAGGACGGCCTCCCGACGTTCCGGGTCCAAGCCACTCGTCGGCTCATCGGCCACGACCAGTTTCGGGTCCAGAGCAAGTACCCGCGCCAACGTGACTCTCCGTTGCTCTCCACCGGACATCTCCCGGGGCAACGCATCCATTTGTTCTCCCAGGCCCAGTCGAGTCAGCATCTCCGTTGCCCGTAAAATTGCGTCGGCATCGGACAGTCCACCCAGCACACGGAGTGTTTCTTGGATGTGCTCCAGTGCAGTCTGCTGAGGGTCGAGAGCGGCCATCGCATCCTGAGGCACATACTGATAGTCAACCCGCTTTGGCCGCCGAAGCCTCTCAGGCATGTTGTCCCAGCGCTCACCCTCGATCCATACTCCGCCGCGCGTGGCGACCTCCAGTCCGAGCACGATGCGAGACACGGTTGTCTTTCCCGACCCCGACTGTCCAACCAAAGCAACGACTTCTCCGGGGTGAACCTTGAAGTCCACACCGCGAACCGCATGCACAATTTGTTTGGGACTCCAGGGCCAGGGGCCAGAAGCGATAAATTCCTTGTGGAGACCCTTTACTTCAACAACGGGTGTACTCATGTCAAAACCCCCGGAAGCCGCACCACATCATCTGCAATTCGCTCTACCGTGTCCTCATGGTGACTAATCAGCAGCAGGCCCGCACCGTGCCCCTTGCATACCTCAACCAACAGCTCGATCACCGTTCTCCTGAGAACTGGATCCAGACCCGTCTCGGGTTCATCCGCTATCACAAGCTTGGGTTTGGGCGCCACGGCGATGGCAAGAGCGGCGCGCTGAGCCATTCCACCGGAGAGTGCACCCGGAAGAGCAGACGCTACTTCTGGACGGAGTCCCACGTCACTTAAGATGTTCCCAATTTCAACACCCATATCGGACGGCTGTACCGAACGTCGCTGTATGGCGAGCTCCAGCTGACGGCCCACAGTCCGACCGGGGTTGAGCGCCGAACTGGCGGCCTGAGGCGAATAGGTAAAATAGGCTCCCCGGAGAGCGCGGGTCTGTTCCAAGAGTTGGGCATGGGCAGCGCTACCCCCACCTCGGATTCCGGCGAACCAATCCTTGTTGGCATCGATCGCCGGGTAACGAAGCTCTCCCCGCACAAGGCCAGGAGACACGTCGATTACACCCATGCTGCACCGAGCAGTGAGCGACTTACCTGCACCCGATGGTCCGATAAGGGCGGTGACTCGGCTGGGCTGTACAACCATGTCCACGCCATCCACCAAGAATCGCTCGTGGGTCCGTATGGCCAGATCTTTCATCTCGATAAGGGCGGTCATCGGGCCCTCGCCGCGTGGCCAACCGCGATGGACATGGTAGCGATTAGTCCAAGCAACACCAAAGCCAAGCCCAGTGCGTGCCCTGACGGGTAATCAAGGCTTGGGATCATGCTCGGATAGCCCAGCTTCAGCAGGTCGGCCCAGCTCATGAGGTTGTCCCCATGTGTGAAGGAGGGCTGGTTCTCTGAGAGCGCCAAATAAGACAAGGCGATCTCCAAAAACACTACATGCATCATGGTCTCCGCACCCTGCCGAATCACGACAGGCCGAAGGTTGTAGCCCACCACATGAATCAGAAAAATTCGAGGCGCAGAATAGCCGTGGGCCCGCAAGGCCTCCACGAAGGCAGAACCACCCAAGCGCTCGGCGACGGATGCCGCCTCGTCCATGGCACCCGGTGCGGCAAGCAACGCCCAGGTCCAAGCCAATGGGAACAGGACCCGTTGGTCGCGGGGCAGCAACAGGGCCACCACCAAGATCACCACCATCCGCGGTAGGGCACCGACAATCTCGGTAAACCACTGAAACGTCGCATTCAGACGCTCCGAACCAAGGCACCGAAGCAGCCCACCCATCGCACCGAAAATGGCGACCAGGATGCCCGCAGTCAGGGCTGGAAGTGCCACGACTTTCGCACCCTGGGTTGCGTAGTCCAGCAGCATCCGACCCCGAGAATCCGTACCGAAGGGCCAAACATCCAGTGGTCCTTTTAGTGCCCGTTGTGGCTCAATGGCTCCGAGGTACTCTGGCGCCACGCCAGCGGCGATCACCAGAAGAGTCAAACAGCCCAAGGCAAGAACTATGGCTGGTCTTCGGTTCACGAGGCCTCCCCGACCCGAACACCGCTCGGTGCGCGACGTACGTGAAGCGCCACCATTGTCTCCAACACTGCCTGCCCAATCAACAGGACCGAGCTCAACGCACCAAAGATGGTTGCAGCTGCGAGCACCACGCCAAAATCTTGGCGAAGCGTACCCCCCCAGAGGAGGTCACCGATGCCGTCAATTCGCAACACCACCTCGACCACCACAGCTCCGGAGAGCAGATGGATTATCCGGGCACGCATCTGCCCGATGAGGGCGGGTGCTACGTTGGGCAGTGTGTTCTCCATCCTACGCTCACCCCGCAAAGTGGCGATGCCGACATACCGCTGTAGAAATTCAGCCTGGAAGGTCGCTCGGGTACCCATCACCGCGCCAGTGAACGCACCGTCGGCCAATCCAAGCACAGCGGAGCCCACTGCCAGGCGAGCCCATTGGCCAGAGCCTGAGAACGAATCAAACCCATAGGTGAGTTCAATAAATGCGGCACCAACCAACGCCAATACAAGTGCAGGGACAAGCCCCACGAAGCGAATGACCGTGTCCAACTTCTCCGGTATCCAACCCTTTGCTGCGAGCAATGCACCTGTCATTACGACCACGGTGGCGAGTCCAAGTAGGGTGAGGGTCGTGGGTATGGCCCCACTGAGAAGCTCAAGGACGGGCAGCCCCTGGTGCAGGCGCCATGAATTGCCAAACTCAAGATGGACCGCATCCCCCACCCAGCCAACAAAGAACTGTACGGGCCCTCCATCAAGGTTCCAACGCTCAGCGAGCGCTTCGGTTCCTCCACAGACATTGGGTGGGCAAATCAAGCTCGCGGGGTCACCCGGTAAGGACCAGATAAACCCCGTGATGACCGCCGGAACCATGACAGGAAGCACCAGTGCGGCAATCAGCCGCACCAGTGGTCTTATCCACCAGCGCTTCACTTATTCCCCCTTCGTCTAATTTTCGATGGACCAGGAATCGATTTCAGTAAAATAGTAGTAGGGCGCCACAATGTTGCCACGCACCTCGGTTCGCCAGGCACTGCGTGTGTCGAGTTTCCACAAGAACAAGTATGGGAGCTCAACGCTCAAGAGCTTGTGAAGCTTGTGATATGCGTCCCGCTGCTCGGTATCGGTGACGGCATCGTTGTACTCTGCAAGCACCTTGTCGACCCCGTCGCTCTTGAACCGGAACATGTTCTGACGCCCCATGCTGTGGAAGAGTTCATTTACTTCCTCAACCAGACCAAAGGACCACTTTCCGATAATCAAATCGAAGTCTGAGTTGCCGGCCATTACGGTGTTGTCCCATTCGTCCGCGCTAATCTTCAGCGTGAGCCGGTCAAAGCCCGCCGCGCCAAGCTGGTTCCCAACCTGGCTCAGTAGGTCCGGAGCCTCCCGATCGAGACTTGCAAGCATGCCGACCTTGAGGGTGACCTTACTTCCGTCCAGCTGCCAAGCTCCGCCGGCCTTGGCCAGCCCCGCCGCTTTCAACAGCGAGTCGGCCTTGCCTAGGTTCGAGTTCGGTTGAACTGGAACTTCGGAATTGTAATACGGGCTCGCACTAATGAATGGGCCCGAGATGAACTCACAAGGACTGTTCTTTTCGCCGGGCTTTACACCGATGGAGTATTTGCGCAGTTCATTTCGGTTCAAGACCACATTGAGGGCTTGTCTCACCCGAACATCTGTCAGGGCAGGCTTGTTGGGATTGACCGCGACATACCACCAACTCCGAAGGTCATACGCCTTCATTGCCACATCATCCGATGCGGAGAGGTCTGGCCGCTGGGGTGGAGGCACGACGATGATTCCCTGAACATTGTTGTTGATCAGAGTCTTGGTCTGAACCAAGGGATCTCCACCTTCCTGCAGCTGCATTTGTACAACTTTCGGAGTGTGGTGCCCGTTCGCAAATGCATCGAAGTTTACGTCCCGGAGACCCCGTTTACCGCTGAATGGGCCGGTACCGATGGGTCGAGCAGAGAACTGCAAGTCTGGCGAAATGGCCGTCGATTTAAACTCACTCGCTGGCAGGATTGTGAAGCTGAGACGCTCGCGAGGATTGGGCAGAACACGGTTGAAGCGAATCACGGCAACCTGGGGTCCCTTGGTGTCGCATGCAGCGATAAACTCACGGTAATGAGCGGCCACAGGGCTTGGAGTCCTGTCGTCCAGCATCGCCTTCACAGTAAAACATACGTCCTTGGAAGTCAGAGCCTGTCCGTTGTGCCAGCGAATGCCAGTCTTCAGCGTGACGGCCATGGCCCGGCCAAAGTCAGCCAGCTCATATTTAGAGACCACTCGGCTTCGAAGCTCATTGGTCACCGCATCCACATAGAACAGTCTATCGAAGATGAGTTCCTGGGCCCGGTAGTCCGCCATGGTTTTGGCATACAGCGGGTTCAAGGACATCGGAATACTTTCTTCGAAATACGCCAGGGTCGCACCGGTGCCCATAGCAGCCAGTGCCAATCCAATTATTGCTCGAACGGTATTTTTGAGAGCCATGAGTTGTCCTCTTCCTTTGCCTAATGTACAGCGTTTGCAGGACCAGCGTTGCGGCTTCGGCGCAGATGGAGGGCATCAAGGGGTGCCTTCGCTGCGGACAAAGCCGGGTAGGTGCTGCGGAATTGATGTAAAATTTCTTCTGGGCGCAGTGGGCTGCGGTTCCCCGCATCCCAGGCTGCTACGGAGAGCGCAAAGACGGGCTCGATACCGACCGTTTCCATACGCTCGAGGGCGTTGAGACGGAGAATGCCGGCATCGCGGTACTGATCATTGGCATCCGCCACAATCATGCCCGCCTGAAGGACTGCAATTCGGGCGCGTTGAGCGAAGGGGCGGTGAAAACCAGCTTCAGCTCCAGCGATGTCCGCCATGACCCGCTGAATTTGTTTTTGAAGGCCAAACCCTGCATCCATGACAACCTGGGGGTCTACCTTTCCGTCCTGAATCGCTGGCGAGACTGCAGCGGCCAGCACTGACTTATCTGCCCACTTGGACACCGCGGCAATGCCCTGTGTCATGGCCTCCGCCACAAATGCAGCATCGGATGCCGCAAGATTCGAACTACAGAACAACCATGCGTCGTCCAACGCTACAGCGCCATGCATCTCGCTACTTCGGCTCCGGTCCAGTCCGTACCGAAGCTGGAATTGGCCGAGCGCTTCCCGATCAGACTCCGGTGCAACCTGTACTGCCGCTGCCTGGTGCCAAGCGGCGCGGGTCAGCAACGCGGTGGGATCGTTCGCTCCCATCAGCCTCGCCTTCTCCGACTTTTCCAGAAGCTTAAAGTGCGGCACAGGACTGACGGCGGGATCCTGACCTGGGATGACCTCGCCCAGGGACCCTGAGATTGCTGAAAGGACCTCCAGTGAGGGCAGGCCTGGCTCGGACAGCGCGCGATGCCACGCTTTAGCTTGGGGCTGAAAAGTCATTGGAAGCTTTGAGACTTCCTCAAAGTACTTGAGGGCGGCCTCTCGATTTCCCCGGATGACTTCGGACACGCCGAGCAAATAAGCAAGGTCGTCCGGATCCGTCTCTAAGGCCCCGACACCATAGGCCCCTACTGTGGCATTGGCCGCCAGCAGTGCCCCTTGAGTGTATAGGGCTGAGAGTTGCTCATGGACACGGGAGAGCCCCTGCGGGTCGGCCTCCACGGAGAATACGCCCAGCGCTTGGCTCAGGTCGTACTCGAACATGTGACGCCATCCGTCTTGGCTCTCAAATCGGCTTCGCTGGTCGTCGTGGGCCATGCGGGCGGGCCAAGCGCTTTTAAGCAGCTCACCTGGCACAGCCTGAACCAACACAACACTCGCAGCCTCTCCTCCCGACTCGGGCTGTGAGGTACACCCGCCCAAGACGGCGGCGAATGCGAAGATGGTAGGCCAACGACTCATAAAGGACAGAACTCCGTAGTTCCGCTCGCGGAGACGCAAGCAGCGAGGGCCTTTGATGTCTCCTTTCCAGAAGCTTTCGCGTAATCCAACCAGGCCCGCGAGAATTGTTTGGCCCAGGAGCGGTACTTGTTTGCCTTGGCTTCGTTTTTCTCGTTGCGTTCCTTCACAAATTTCTTCTCCGCACGCTGCCACAACCGACTCGCCGCTTGAGACTTGAGTTGATGGAGGTAGTACACATTGCGGGTGTGGTTTGCGCCGGACCATTTGGTCTTGTTCTCGAGGGCATAGTCAGCCCATCGAATCACCTGGGTCGCCTTGCTGACGCCGCGCTTGTTCAGGTGAATCGAGAAAACCAGACACATATTGGGATCGGACTTGTCGATTTTCTCGAGATGCCGCTTCATGAGCCGCTCCCAGTCTCCTTGATCTCCACGGGCCTTCGCGTCCGAAATCAGCACACGGCTGATTTTGTCCTTATCCGTAAGCTTCGTAGCCACAGCGATTCGTGAATCCAGGCACTTGCGGCCACTCACGCCTAAGTTGCCCAAGATTGCTCTGGTCTCCAGGGCACGCAAGTCATCGCAATTCTCCACCACTGGCGGGGGTGGGGGTGGGGGTGGAGGCGCAATGCTGACAGAACCATCGTTGGTGGGCTTTGCTGGCTCCACTCTGGGCGGCAGTTCCACTCTGGGCGGCGGCTCCGCTCTGGGCGGCGGCTCCACTCTGGCTGGCTCCACAGCTGCGGGTGTTGGGGTGCGCCCGGCACGGGCTGCTCTGATTTCATCCAGGCTCGGTGGTTGGTAACCACCCGACCCTGAAGAGCCTGCATCACGCGACGAGGAAGGAGGAGTCGGCTCCGGAACATCGGCCACCGGATCCGGATCCATGGGGCGAGAGTCCGCAACGGTGGGCACCGGGTCCCGTTCGTTCCGGTCGTAACCACCCGTCACAGCCGCTGGTTTGTCTGCCAAATTCCTGGGCCTATCGTCTCCCAATGAAGGGATAGCGTCGCCACCGAAGTCACCACCACCAAAGTCGTCGATGACCTCATCCTCAACATCAGCCACCGGTGCATCTTCATCCGCCTTCAGGCTGCGGCCACCCATTTCGCCATCGTAGTCGCTCACCTCAGCGAAGGGACTAGCGCTGGGCATCACGTCGAAGGTCCAGAAGCTAAATCTCATGTTCGACGGCAACGGATTGCCATCAGCATCCTCGACCAACCCGGGCCCAATGGTGGCTCCGTCAATTTCGCAGGTGGTCCACCCGTCAGGACATGGGAATAGTGGAAAGGACTGTTTGTAGTCGCTCCAAGCTCCGGCAATCGCCAAGCTGGGTAAACAACTGATCAAAAATGCAAGCTGTACACGTTTCACGGGTAGCTCCCTGGGACACCGCTTAGTTTGCGGCGCCGCCTCCGATTTCAGACTTCTTTTTATCTTGGCCAAATTGAATGATGGGTTCGTCGAACTCATCATCCTTCAAATTTAATTGATCGAGCTGCACGTCAAACTGGTTTCGCCGCTTCTTGATGTCATATTGAATGACTTTCGTGAGAAAACCCGGTGCAGACACCTCGAGTTGAATGGTGGTGTTGGGCATAAACACCAACTCACTACCATCCTCCATGTACAACACTGAACCCTCCCAGTGACCCGTCGCCGCATTGACTCGATGACGGTCCGCCTCATCTGGATGGCGAACAACAGCGGTTGGAATCGGTTTCCCATCTGGCCCCTCGACGAACACCTTTACGGCCACGCCATCGGTTCCAATCTTGGGTCCACATCCTGTACTGAGCAAGGCCACACAAGCGGCAGTAATCCACTTCATTGTTCAGTCTCCTACGAAATCGGAAAGAGGTCCGGGCGGCGCTGCGTCGACGGCCATATTTCGTGCGCCGGCAGCGTACAGTGCACGTGCCGCTCCATCGGACCGGTAAACGCCTGCCAAAGCCTTTGCAGTCTTGGGGTCCGCTTCCGCAATGAGGGCAGCTGCGGTAACTTTTGCGTCCGCCAGGCCATCCTCCGGTGCGTCCCCTTCCAGTCGGTCAAAGGCCCGAATACAGGCCTTGGCCTTGCCATCCGCACACTCAGCTATCGCGAGGGTGGCATCTCTGCGCCACACCCGGTCGCCCGATGCCTTTACTTCAGCGATTAGCTTCTTGGCCGTCGCAGTCTCTCGCACTGTTGCAGCACGGGAGGCCCAGACCAGCAGCTGCTCGTCTCGGTCGCCCGCATCCCCGGGATAGCGCGTGAGCAGGTCCCCTACCGAACGAACCGCAACCTTGCGAAGCCCAAGGGCCCACAATGCCTGCGCTTCGCTCAAGCCAGCAATGATGGGGTCGTCGCTTCCCAATAGGTCAAGATAGCCTCGGGCCACATCGCCGGCGCTTCCGCCCACCCGTGAGAACAAAGCCTCCGCATCCTCGCGGTCACCGTCAGCGAGTGCAGCTTCACCGGCCATCAGGAGTCCAGCATCTATGCCACTGGCCTCACCATACTCTCGCATCGAATCCCAGTCTCTGGCCTGTTGAGCCACCATCGCCCGCCGCATCAGAACTTCAGGCTTTCGCTCGCCTGCAGACTCCAACACCCCGGCCAAATACTTGTCCGCAGCAGAAGTATCGCCACGCATTAGCGCAGCCAAGGCTGCACCTGTGGCGGCATCAACCGACTTCGGGTTTTCCTCAGCAGCCTTACGGAATGCTTCCGCAGCACCAACCAGGTCACCCGTCTTCATCTGCGCCTGGGCCTCCACAGTGGCTTCCTTCCCAGCGTCACCGCCAAAGAAGTCGCACCCTTGTAGAGACAAAGCAAACACCAACACTGTAATCATATGACACCCCCTCCCACGGGCTTGTGCCCGCACCTGGTATCGACGGGGCCACAATAGCCGATACCCTCGACTTGCGGAACCCAGTAAACCAATAGGTTGCAGCTTTCCTGCAGCTGTCCATGGTTGGACTGCCCCGTGATACACTCGCCGGAAGCCCGACCGTTTGAAGCTACATCCCTACCGTGTGCAGCATTAAGGGCCCCTCTCATCCACCCTACCCGACTGAATTTACGATGCCCAGCGCCAACACAGGCCGCCGCCAAATCACCTTGCTCCAGGAGAGAAGTGCGGGCACTTTTGCCCAAGTGTACTTGGCGCGCTCGACGGATGCCGGTGGGCTGAGCCGCATCGTTGCCGTCAAGGTCCTCAAAGAGCGCTGGGTAGACACCCAAGACATCCTCGATCGCACCCGAGACGAAGCCCAGCTGCTGGCGAGCCTTCAGCATCAAAACATTGTCCGGGTCGACGCGATCACCGAAATCGAAGGACGTCCAGCGATCATCATGGAATTCGTCCACGGTCTGGACCTTGGCCAATTGATGAAGGCCCTCGATGATCGAAACGCAGTGATACCGCCCAGGGCCATTTATGAAATCGGTGAGGCCATTGCGAGCGCCCTTGCTGCAGCTTGGTTCAAGGTTCCCATAGGCATGACGGCGCCTCTCCGGGTTGTTCATCGAGACATCAAGCCCTCGAATGTAATGATCAGCACCGAGGGCGACCTCCGTGTGCTCGACTTTGGCACGGCCCGATTCGAGGACGTACAGCGCAAAGCGACCACTGAGATGTTTCGCTTTGGCAGCGTAAAGTACATGTCGCCCGAGCGCCGTGACGGCTCGCGCGGCGACCACACCTCGGACCTGTACAGCCTCGGCTTGATACTCATTGAGTTGCTGGGCCGCCGGTTTAAGAATCCAGTACCCATGGGCGCCGGTGCACATGACGATGCCATCGAGGTGTTGATCGACACCATCCACGACTTTGGCTTGCCCAATGCGGGATGGGACAACAGTCTCCGAGAGACATTGATGCGTCTGTGTGCGAACGATGTGGACAGCCGCCTCGATGCACGCCAGACCGTCAAGCTGATGCGCGCGTTCAAGGAGCAGGCCAGCGGCGATGGGCTCGTTGTATTTGCAGAGGAGATGGTCGCTACTCTTGCAGAGCCAATGAACACCTTCGAAGAGACGCCACACCGCGAAACCGAAGCCCAAGGCGCTCAGTTTGCCCTTGAAACGGACGGCCGAACCTCTGTTCTCAAGCGGGGAAAAGGGTTGCTGGATCTTGGCCCAGACGCCCCCCCCAATACAAGAGGAATCCAAGCCGAGCTTCCCACAGTTCTCGGAGGAATCCAGGCCGAACTTCCCACGATGGTCGGAGAAATCCAAGCCGAACTGCCAACAATGGTCGCAGCAAATGCCATTCCATTCGACGCCAGGTCCATGGGAACTGAAGACCTCCCCACGCAGACCGACACCAACCAAAGCGAAAATCTGCGTCCAGGCTTCGCCATGCAGGGAAGCCCAGGCATCAACCTCCCCCAGGGAGATGACGATTCCTCCAATTGGATGCCACGAGAACAACGGAGAGAGGTCACCCCTCCGCCCGCTCAGACCCCTGGAAACCCAAAGCGACTTCCCCCACCACAGCCGGCACAACCCACCTCGAAGGCCAGAAATACTGCAATCGGATGTGCCGTGGCACTGTTTATAGCTGTACTCTTGGCCGCAGCAGGTTTGGTGGCCTGGATGTTGATCAATCAACAAGAAAACCCGCAACCGACAATCTCGACGGATGCGCCGGAGATACCGGCTCAGGTCGCAAACTCGACGGATGTATCGGTAGAACTGCATGCGGGCGATCCGACTGTTCAATGGATTCGCAT
>CAWVVG010000074.1:0-11602 GCA_963932775.1 uncultured bacterium | reverse complement strand
GTTTATGCGACGTGAGCGTTGAGGTTCTGGCTGCCCTGCAGTCTGTCGAGGTTTCGCTGTACTTCTCGGGTTGCCTCGGAGCTGTATACCAGGGCCTCCACCGCTCGGCGCCAAGTGGCGACTCGGTGTTCTCTGACGGTTGGGTCGGGGAAGTCCAGAATGATTCTGAACTCCAAGATCCGTGCCATGATTTCCTCAATTGGGAGGTTGATGCCAACTTGGTCGATGAGCATTCGTCCTACATGGAGCTGCTTGAGCTCGCCGAGTCGAATCACTTCCTTCGGATCGATGTCCAGCGCCTCGAAGGATGGGAGCATCTCCTGGACGGCATCCATTTGATGCATGAACAACCGCAGCTGCCACAGATAGAAGTCGATGATTTCGATCTTGTTCATCTTGGCCAACAGGACGGGCAAGTGCTGCACTCCAAGGGCGAGGTGACGGGCTTCATCCACCTCGAACAATTGCAGTAGATCGCTGAGAACCGGGTCGAAGTTTCGCTCCCGGGTGATCTGGAACAAGGTGAGGGCCACGGGCTCTACCATCAGTTGCATGCCCAGCAGTTTCTTCGCGAGACTGTCGGCACTGAGGATCTGGTGGAGGATGCGATCGCCACCTGCAGGCAATCGTGTGGGTTCATAGCCAATCAATTTTAGGTAGTCGTGCATGACGTAGAAGTGCCTGGCTTCATCGTGGGCCTGACTTGTAGCGGCCATCTTGGCCTCGAGATCTTCGATGTCCAAGGCCAGGGCAGCAGAGACCTTCCACGCCGCGAGTTCTCCCCAGAGAATGATGGCAAACATTCGACACATGGGAGCCTTGAGCTTGTCGTCGAGCTGTATACCACCATGCTTCTCCAGCAACTCTTCCAACACTTCCTTGCCGTCCCAGGCTTTATCTTGGCCCTTGTGGTAGATGCGCTCAAGGGTTCGAGCGATCTTGGCCTCTTGCTCTGTTCGTGCGGCATCGAACATATCGTAGGGCAACAGTTCCTCGGCACTGGGTTGGTGAAGGCTTCGGGTCGCCCATCGGGCCATTCGAAGGATCATGATTTCTCCTCGGTGAAAAGTGGACCAGCGAGTACGCTGCGCGCAAACAGGCCGCGAAAGTCTTGATAGGCCGTAGCCACACGCTCAACATCCTTGGGATCCCGTGCGTAGGCCAGTTCGACAACCAGGCCATGGACCGCGGTCCTGATGAGCATGGCGAGCCGCTCAGGGGGCAAGGCGAGATCCTCTGTGTGGTGTTGAAACACATTCTCGATTCCTCGCTGCAGCAGCAGGGTGGACTCGGAGTAGAACTCGTCAACGTGGCGCGAGAAGCCGTTGGAGTGGCTTGCGAGGTTCATTGTCTCGACAAAAAAGGGTGCCCAGGAGCGCATTTCACAAAGAGACTCCCACAGTGCATCGATGCCCTCTAATGCAGTCTCCATTCCGGTTTCACCGCGCTCGAATCGCTCTTGAAAACGGGCATGAATTTGTCTGAATGTGGCTTGTTGGGCTTCGATCAGCAGGTGTTCTTTGGACTTAAAATGGTAGTGAAGAAGGCCTTTTGAGACCCCCGCAGCACGGGCCACAGCATTCATGGACGACGCTTGGAAGCCCACCTTCCCGAAGATGTCGGTGGCTGCAGTCAGAATTCGCCCAATCGAACGGGCACCTCGGGCATTGGGTGCCTTCTCGGTCGGGGTCTTGGTGGGGGGTTGGATCATGAAACTGGCCGCTCGGTACAAATTCATGATTAGCCAGATATCACCACTTTTCAAGTAAAAACTGGCCAAGCGGCCAGTAAAGTTTCCATTGGCGACCTTGGATGCCACCGGTGGGTTGGGGGGTTACCGATGTGGACGCATTTGGAGCTTGTGCTGTGATTCTTTTGTTGCTGGCCTTGGCGTGTGCCCCAAAACAGCCGTCTGTGGTTGAAAGACCGATCATCGATTCGTCCGTTCAGCCGGTACTGCCCGCTGTTGAGGCGCCGGTGTACGCCACTGGCAATGCCTTGCCGAGGGACCAACTGGTTGCTCAGGTTGCGCTGGGCCTGGCATGGGACGAAGGCCTCTCCGGTGCGGCGGCTTCCCTTGGGCTGAGCCAACTGGCTCTGGGCCTCGAGCGGGCGCAGTTTGCCGCCCATCGTGCGGGGTACCCCTACATTGTTCGCATCGCGTCTTCTGGAGAAGTGCCCGCAGGGATGCACCCAGACGCTTTGGTGCGAACCCTCCATACCGTCATGGGCAAGTCCGATCGCCTGGGCCTCGCTCGGGTTCGAATGGGGACGAGTGACCGTTGGGTGGCGCTGGTATCGTCACCGATCGATGTGGTTCAACCTTTCGAGCGGGAGCAAGTCCTTGGCGCTTCAGTCCAGCTCCGAACCGCGGGCCCGGGAACCTGGATGGCAGTGTCACCTGCGGGAACTGTGCAGAGCGGTGTCTTGCCTGGCGAGGTCTCTTTCGATGAACAGGGGGAGTGGTGGGTTGAATTCGACGGAGCCGACGCAACGGTGGCTGCAGTCCCAGTCTATGTGGGGATGCGCACGCCAAAGGAGCCCATCTTGGACTTTCCTGGGCGGGTCTTTGATGGGCCTGTCGGGGCCGCAGACGAGGCGCTGTTTTTGGTCTCTGAGGTGCGAGAGGCATTCTCCATGACCCGACTCCGCGACGATGGAACCCTTGAGACGCTGGCGCAGTATCCATTGAGCCTGCTGCTCTCTGATGCGTGGGATCGGGGTGAGGGTCACGGTCGACTTCAAGCGGCGGGATTTTTAGGAGGTCCAGTGGGCCAGATCCAGTGCCATGGACCTTCGGTGGCCTCATGTGTGGATTCGATGCTTCGTTCTGGACGAGAGCGGCAGCATCTGCTGAATCCGGCCTTTCGCATCGGTGGTGCGGCGGCACAGGTCTCCACAAATGGCGTCACCATTGTCGTTAATATGGCGACCGATTGAGCTGGCTTTGGTTGGCGATCCTGGCCTGTGCCACCACGGGCTCAGTCCGTCGCGCGGAAGGCCCGGTTGCGGGTGTACACAGTGAGTCGGGTGGTAGGGTCAAGCGGGTAGCAACCGTTGCCTATCGTCCCATAGCTGCACCCGGTGCGGATGCAGCTTGGCTGGTAGACGCGGTGCCCCAGTCATCTTGGGACCAAGCCCTGGCCGGTGCTGCCGTCGAGCTGGTGGGCACCCTGAGATCGTCCGATCGACTGATGAGCCCTGCAGCAATGGCGACGGCCACTGCCCGCACAGGCTTTCCTGGTGCTGCTCGTTTCGGCAAGACCATCACCACCGGTGGCCCGCCAGCAGGGTTGGTGGACAACATACTGGGTACTTCAGGCGGCCGGCCGGTGGATGTGGGCTTGGCCAAGCGCGCCTTTGCAGACGGAATGGTCCTGTGGGTCGTCGCATGGGCACCACACATCGTGGATATGGACCCAATCCCACGGTCTGTGAATCTCGACTCGTCTGTCATGCTTCGAGTGGATCGACTCACAGATGGTGACGCCAGACTGTTCGTCGCACCACCGGATGCTCCGGTACGTGAACTTTCACTGACCAGCGGAGTCGCTCGCTGGGTGGGCGGATTTGATGTGCCTGGCGAATACCGTTTTGAGGTGGTGTCCGAGGAAGACGGAATGGGCGAGCTGGCGCTGTTGTTCAGCGTGTTCGCGGATCAGCAGCCACAGGCCATGCCAAGAGCAACGATGGTGCCGACCGAGTCGGCGGACCCCCGGAAAGCGGAAGCGTGGCTATTCGAACAGCTGAATGCAATGCGCATCGATCATGGATTGCACCCCGTGAGGCCGTTTCCGTTGTTCGACCAATTTACTCGGGAACATTCAGCCCTCATGGGGCACACCGGGCTGGTTGCTCACAGCTTGCCCCGGCACGGAACAGTGGCCGATCGCGCTGGCAATGTGACCCATCCACGGGCGAAACATTACCAGAATGTCGCGGCCGCTCCTACAGCGTCGGATGCGCTGGAGATGGTTGTGTTGAGTCCGGCACACCTCCAAAATTTGCTGTGCGGGTCGTGTACCCACGTGTCGATTGGGGCATCGCTGGAGCCCGTTCTCGACCGAATTCCACGTCTGTTTGTGACCTGGGAATTGCTGGAATTTCCCTTGGGCGCCCCCCAAGAGATCGACCACTACAATCGTTGAGTTGGGTCGTCATTGCGCAGTCCTCTTGATTGTGCGGTACAACTGAGCGTATGCGTGTCCTTCTAGTCCAGGCTTTTACCGCTCTTGATATGGAGCTGGTGTACCCGATCGGTCTGGCCTATTTGGCGGCCCACCTGGATGGCCATGAGGTAGACATTTTCGATCTCAACCTCCACCGGGACGAACCGTTTGGCCCGCTGGGAGATGTGCTGGATCGATTTAATCCAGAGGTCGTGGGGATATCGCTTCGGAATATGAAGGTGGGAATGCCGGCGCTGCATACCGATGACTTTGCTCCCCAGCAGCAGACCGTCGAGTTCATCAAGAGCAGACTGCCGGGAATCAAGGTGGTGGCTGGAGGTACCGCGTTCTCGTTGTTCGCCGAGGCGATGATGGAGCGCGTTCCGGGCATCGACATCGGAGTCTGGGGTGAGGCAGAGCACCGTTTTCCTCAGCTACTGGAGAGCCTCGATGCCCCAGAGAAGGTGGACGGTATTTACCACCGGACGAGTGACGGGGTGGAGTTCACTGGGCCACCACCCACCGTCGACTTTTCGGCCTTGCGCCAGCCAAGACGGGACTTGGTCGATCATGCCCCATACCTAAAGAGCTCCTTTGTTAGCGTGGGCGTTCAGGCCAAGCGCGGGTGTGCGCTGCAGTGTGTTCATTGTTCGGATGTGTACTTGGTGGGCCACAACATCCGAATGCGGACTGCCAAGGATGTCGTCGATGAGATGGAACACATGGTGGCAGAGCATGGTGTGAAGCAGATGTTCTTCTGTGACCAGATCTTCAACATTCCGGTCCGCCATTCCATTGAGATCTGCAAGGAGATTGTAGACCGGGGACTCGAGGTGAAGTGGTCCGCATGGTTCAATGAACACCGAAAGACACTGCCCGATGAGTTGATGATCTGGCTCAAGCGCGCGGGCTGTGGCTTGCTGAGCTTCTCTCCCGACCATGTCGATGACCGAATGTTGAAGTTGCTCGACAAGAATTTTCGCTATGAGGACATGCTGTACACGGTCGAAGTCGCGCGGAAGCATGGCATGGATGTGGAATACAGCTTCTTCCTGAATTCACCTGGGGAGGACCTGCGAAGCTTGTTTTCGATTTTGCGTTTTCTGATTCATGCCCGTCTGAGGCTTGGGAAACAGCTTCGCTTGTTCACTCTGCTGATGATGCAGCCGATTCGGATCTATCCACACACACGCCTCGCGGAGATGGCTCGGAAGGCTGGCCTAATCCCCGAGGACCACGACCTCATTGAGGGGCAATACTGGAACCCAGGCCACCTTCAATATGCGGTCAAGGGCATCCAGAGTGGCGCGGCAACCCTGTACGAGCTCCGCCAGCGCTGGCAGGCAGCCCGGGGAGAGACATTTCAGAGCATCACCCGGTGAGCAGCCTCAGGGGGTAATGGAGTCAATCTGCTTGAAGTAGCGCTTCAGGGCGTCGGACCGGTCACCCGGCTTCATGGCATTGAGTGCAGCTGGGATGTCTTGGTTCGCACGAATGATCTGGGTCTTAAGTATTTCTCCCACCTTGGGATTTCCGATTGGATTTCCAACCTGGCTCTCGATGGCATCCCACATCCATGCCTCGGTCATGGCACTGAACAAGTAGTTCTGACTGTATGCGGGGTAGGTCCACAAGATAGCGCTCAGCAAGGAGCTGTCATAGGATAAACCACTCTCCGTCTGAGGTGGGGCCGTGGCTCCCGTGAGGGCGCTGCGGGTGACAGAGGCAAAGCGTGTGATGGCTTCGAGGTTGTTGGGGTCTTCGTACAGACGGCGCTCAACCTGGGTCTGAACAATGCTGTTGGCGATGGATGATGCGACCGAACGAGCCCGCCATTTTGATACGGCCTCGCGGTTCTCTTTTGGAAGCTCCGGAACATACCGCGCGTGAAATCCGGGCTCGTAGACGAGTCGCTCGAAGAACTGGGCGAACCCTTCGAACCAGGGAGAATTGGGCTCCCACATCGGCGGACTCAAGGCGGTCTCGTCGCTGATCGCTTGCCACCAAACTGCGTGACCCCCTTCGTGTGCGATGGCTTCGTATTGCCACAAGGTCCATCGCTGGTCTTTGCTCATTACGATTGCAATGCTGCTTGGTGGTCGAACAGGGAAGCCGTAAACGCCTGAGCGGGTATAGCGGGACGGTCCTGAGTAGACTTGCCATCCGTCGGTGGTGATTCCCATGTCCTTGAGGGCCGTTCGAACCCGTTCCTCCGCGAGGTCGGCGTCGAAATAGCGGTCGGCCACATCCCGAGCATCTTCGATCCCAATCTTGCGGCGAAGCATCATTCGGTTGGCAAACGAATTGGTCAGTCCAGATGACTCGGCTTCAGCGGCTATTCGAGTCTCGGTGGCTGAGACGATGGGGGCCACAATCGCTTCCAACTCCGATATGATCCCGTCCACATCACCCGGTTTTAGTCCTTGGCTGGCGAGCCCGAGCTCCCAATAATTGTTGAAGCCCGCCCGCTTGGCGACGCTGTTTCTTAGTTTCACCAAGGCCTGAAGGTCGGGCCCGACTACGCGCATTCGGTGCTCTACGAAGCTAGCAACCAAGCTCTCGCGGTCGGCCTCGTTGAGTCCATCCGCTTGCTTGCTTGCGTTGCGCCACCCAAAGTTCAGGGAGATCTCGGTTGCACCCTCCGCGCTTGTCCATGAAGCCTCAATGCCGTTCAACTCATCGAGGTGGGTAAGGAGCTTGGTTTCTTCTTTCTTTTCATCGCTCGTCCAGCTGGCTGCGATGAGCTTGTGGCGCCGGTACGCTGCAAGCTTGTCTTTGATCTCAGGAATTTCGCTGTCAGCGGCGGCGGCAAAAGCCTCCTTCGCAACGCGTGACTGGAAAAATTTGGCCCGTGCAGACTCTGCGGCAACTTTGCGCTTGCGGGCTTCTCGGTTGTGAATGTTTCGGGTGCTGTCTCGATCTGCTGCCGCGAGATCAACCATGATCTGAGTGTACTGTTTGTCAGCCGCTGCCATGGGGTCCGAATTGTCTGTGCAAGCGACGCCAAAGAGTGCAAACAAAGCCAGTGAGGAACGGATCAAGCGCATGTTGGATTCTCCTGAAACACAGCGTATCACTCAAGGCTCTTACAAGGGATTCCAGCATTCGGGATCGTCGTGGCCCACGTGGTTGATCCGTGGGTTCAGGGTTCGGTGGGCGATCTCGTTGTTCGGAGCACTTCTAAGCCAGGGGCGGAGCTCAGCGGGCTGAGTCAACGATGGGTCCAACCAAGCTTGGGTCCCTTCGCTACCAAGTATGACTGGCATTCTGTGGTGAAAAGGGGCCATCGTTTCGTTGGCCTGAGTGGTCAGGATTGTAGCGGTGTAGTGGATAAAACCATTGTCATCGGCCCAGGCGGACCACAGTCCTGCAAAGTTGAAGATGGGCTTGATCTTCGGTGTGAACAAGGTGGGACGCTTTCCTTCTGGCGTGCTCTGCCATTCATAGAATCCGCTGGATGGGATTACACAGCGCTGATGGCGGGCTGGTTTGGCGAAGGAACGCTTGTCAAAGATGGTCTCGGCGCGGGCGTTGATCATCTTGCTCCCCACTTTCAGGCCATCCGCCCAGGAGGGGACCAGGCCCCAACGATACTGCAGGGCCATGGCGCCCTTTTCAGTCGTGCGAATTGCGACGATTGACTGGGTTGGCGCCAGATTGAAGCGAGGTCGGATTTCGACACCGATGACGAGCTTAAACAACTGCACCAGTTGTTCGGAGGGGGTGGTCTGGGCAAATCGGCCGCACATAGTGCTCTTACGTTACTATGGCGCGGGCGCCGTGATGGAAGACTCACACTGGGGGGCACATGATTTTGTGGTGTACGGCGGCCATGTTTGTCGCAAGCGTGGGAGCCCAAGAGCCCACAATGGCTCAGCTGTTGGATGCGGCCGACGACTATGCGCGAGGGGATTCGAGCCACGCCACGATTGAGATGGCCGTGAAGACCAAGCGGTATGAGCGCACGATGCGAATGGAGTCCTGGTCCAAGGGGACCGACGCTTCCTTGATCCGTATCTTGTCGCCTGCGAAAGATGCGGGCATCACGACACTGATGCGCGATGAGAATGTTTGGAACTACTTGCCCAAGGTAGACCGGATCTTGAAGGTGCCCGGGGCGATGATGGGTGGCCGCTGGCAGGGGAGTCACTTCACCAACGATGATCTGGTGAAGGGGAACCGCCTGAGTGAAGACTTTGACGCACGGTTCACGGGCAAGCCAGGAGATGGGACTCACGATGCGTACATCATCGAACTGACGCCAAAGCCCGATGCTGCGATTGTCTGGGGGAAGTTGTTGGTCACGGTCGGCCCGGACATGCTGCCGATGGACACGAAGTATTTTGATGAAGATGGGACCCTTGTGCGAACGATGGCCTTTGGTGATGTGAAACCCATGGCAGGCAAGTCCATACCGACGACCATGACCCTGACGCCGGAAGGAAAGAATGGGGAGTTCACCCGCATTACATTCGTCTCTCTGGAGCTGGATGTAGAGCTATCGGACTCCACTTTCACCCCGCAGGCGTTGAAGCGCTGATGTGGTGGACCTTTGCATGGCGGAATCTTTGGCGGCAGCGTCGCCGCACAATCGTGACTTGCACGGCCATGGCCATTGGCATTGCGATGACCATGGGCATCGTATGTTTCCAGGACGGCTTCAACCAAGAGATGGAGCGGGTCATGGTGGACCAGCGCTTGGGCCACATTCAGATCAATCACTCCGACTACCCTGGCCGGCGCTCCATGCACGACGTGTTGGGTGGTGTCGAGGCCCGTATCGCTGCGCTGGAGTCCGACGGTAGCGTCGCAGACTTGACCGTTCGTTTAAATGGGCCTGCGCTGGTGGGTGGAGAGACCAAGTCGGAGGGTGCATTCTTGGTGGGAGTGGACCCGGACCGAGAGAATGCGTTTACGGATGTTTCATCGATGGTCGTTGAGGGCCGATACTTGGCTTCAGATAGGGCGAATGAAGTGGTGCTGGGTGTCCAGCTTGCCGCTAAAATCGAAGCGAAAGTCGGCACAGAGGTGGTCGTAGTGACCCAAGCCGCCGACGGTTCGATGGGGAATGAGTTGTTCTTGGTGGTTGGAATGCTATCCACTGGTGATGCACGCCTCGACCGAGGTGGGGGTCATCTCCACATCAAAGACATGCAGACCTTGCTCGTGCTGGATGATTCCGCACATGAGCTCACTCTGCGGGTTCACGATGAGAACATGTTGGCGTCGGTAAAGTCATTGATTTCCGCCAACCCTGGCGCTGCTGGAGCGACGGTACGCACCTGGGCGGAGGTGGACCCCCAAGTCGAGAAGATGCTCGCCATGAACCAGAGCATGAATTTTTTCATCATGATGATTGTCTTGGTGGTGGCGGGAATCGTTGTGTTGAACACCATGATGATGGTCGTCTATGAGCGAACCCACGAGCTCGGCGTTCTTCAAGCCCTGGGAATGAGACCGGGCGGAGTGCTCAAATTGATCGCAATGGAGGCCATGTGCTTGACCACCGTATCCGTTGCCCTTGGCCTGATTCTTGGCGGCCTCCTGGATTGGTACTTTGTGTCCTATGGGGTGAAATTTTTGGACGGTGACCTCACGTTCGCTGGCGTACGGTTCTCGGGCCGTATGTACGGTGTGGTGGAGGCAAATATGATCGTCATTACCGTCGTCAGCGCCTACGTGATTTCCATACTCGCCGCCGGATGGCCCGCATGGCGCGCGTCACGGATGAACCCGGTCGAAGCGATGAGGGAGAACTGAAATGCTTCTTCGTATGGCTTTTCGAAATTTGTTTCGGAACAAGCGCCGGACCCTGATCACGATGACAGCCATCGCCATGGGAATGGCCTTGATCGACGTCACCGTCAATCTGCAGCATGGCAGCTACAAGGACCTGATCAACCGAGGTGTCTCCTCCATTGCCGGACACGTGGTGGTGCGGGCGGTGGGCTACTCCGATGAGCCCGAGCGCGTCGTCGAAGACTCCACGGGGCTGGCGAAGCGCCTCTTAGGGGTGTCTACCGAGGCCAAAGTGCAGCGTCGGGCCTTCTTGGGTGGCTTGCTGACATCGACGGCGGGTTCAGCTGCGGTTCAGGCCGTTGCCGTGGAGCCCGCGATCTCTCGAACTGTGGGGTCGATGTACGACGAGATGGTAGAGGGAGACTGGCTGGAGAAGGACCGAGACATTGTGATCGGGGTCAGGTTGGCCGAGAGCCTCGAAGTGGAACTCGGTGAGAAGCTGGTCTTTATGGGCCAATCCGACGGTGAGATGACCAGTCGGCTGTTTCGACTGAAGGGCGTGTTTAAGACGGGTGCTGCGGATGTGGACGGCCTGATGGTCATGATGACGCTGCCAGCCGGACAGGAGATTCTGGGCGGCAACGACCCCGCGAGCATGGTCACCCTGCATCTGGACGACGCTTCAGGTTGGCCCGATGCAGTCGATGCGGCCCTCGGTGCCTTCGAGGGCATTGATGTGGATGTGTTGAGCTGGAAGGGTGCACTTCCCGATGTGGATGCCTTCATACAGGCCGACCGCAACATTGGCCAAGGCATGCTCTTCGCCTTGTTTATCATCGTGTCGATGGGCGTATTCAATACCTTCTTGATGTCGGTGTTGGAGCGGACCCGAGAGTTCGGAGTGCTCCAGTCCATTGGTATGAAGCCCAACCAAATTGCATCCATGGTGCTGATGGAGGGCGGGTTGCTGGGCTTCTTGGGCGTCCTATTGGGTACGCTGCTTGGCGTGTTGTTGTCCTACCCAATGGTGGTCAACGGGCTGGATTTCTCGGACTCACTTGGTGAAGGCATGTCCAATGCTGGCGTTGTGATGGCCACCACTGTGCACTCCGCTTGGGATGTGCCGCGGATGGCGTTCTTTGCCTTCGCTTGTTTTTTCGTGACCTTCTTGGCGGCCATATGGCCTGCGTGGAAGGTGAGTCGCATGGAGCCTGTGAAGGCACTTCGGAGTCAGGAGTAATCATGAGCATTGTACAAATTCAAGACGTCACCCGGGACTACACCCAAGGAAGCCATGTGGTGCGCGCGCTCCGTGGGGTGAATCTCAATATCGACCCAGGAGAGTTTGTCGCCATCATGGGTTCGTCGGGTTCTGGCAAGACCACTTTATTGAACTTGGTGGGAGGCCTGGATGCGCCGACCACGGGCTCAGTGTGCATCGAGGGTTGGGAACTTGCAGGTATGACGCCGGCCGCTCGCTCAGAGCTCCGACGGGACCGGATTGGGTTTGTCTTTCAGTCCTACAACCTTGTGCCCGTGTTGTCGGCGGTTGAGAACACAGAGATCGTTCTGACCCTCCGCGGGCAAGACTCGGCAACCCGTCGGCAGACAGCCATGAAGATGCTGGCGTCGGTTGGCCTCGAAGGAATGGAGAACCGCCGCCCCAATGAGCTGTCGGGGGGCCAACAGCAACG
>CAWVVG010000073.1:0-11658 GCA_963932775.1 uncultured bacterium | reverse complement strand
CCCGCCTTGACCAACATGGCGTCATGGGCACCGTGGTAGCACCCATCAATCTTAATGATCTTGTCGCGACCTGTGACACCCCGAGCCAATCGGATGGCATGCATGGTCGCCTCGGTTCCTGAGCTACACAGGCGAACCTGGTCGAGCACCGGATGGGCCGCACACAGTTCACCGGCAAAAAGAACCTCTGCCGATGTGGGTGCACCAAACGAGGACCCTTTCAACAAAGCCGCCTGAGCAGCCTCCAACACGGCAGGGTGGGCATGACCCAAAATCAGTGGTCCCCATGAGCCCACCAAGTCCAAGAAACGGTTCCCATCCTCGTCCTTTATCCAGCGACCTTCACCGCTTTGTATAAAGAGCGGATCGCCGTCAACGGCGGAAAAAGCTCGAACCGGTGAATTTACGCCCCCTGGAATGTGGCGCTGAGCTTGTGTGAATAGATCGGACGAACGGCGGGTATCAATGGCTGTCATGAGACGCCGGCTAACGCATCACCTGCAACTGCCCCACAATCCATTGCCGGCCGCTTGAGCCTCACTCTGATCGGTCTCAAACAAGGTCCGAAAGCTCACATTGGGGTTCACCGCATAGGCAGAAGCCCAGCCATCGCGCAGCAACAAGCGCTGAATAAACCCGTTCTCTTCAACGCTGGTGTGCACATACGCCAGGGTTCGCTCAAAGTGGTCTTCACACTCGGCATCAAACGTCAGCCAGACGTGCTCCCCCTTGACCATAGCACTCAAAAAAGCCTTGGCCTCCTCGCCATAGCACTCGTCATCTGGGCCCGAGTGGTCTACCTCTGGAGTGTCGATACCGATCAAGCGTACCGTCTCGTAGCCCCGGTCCGTCTGCACGGTAATGGTGTCGCCATCCGTCACAGAAATCACTCGTCCCAGTGCAGGCTCCCGGCAGGGCTCCACCCCTTGGGGCAAGTCTGACTCGGGTATTTCCTCGATGGGATTCAGAGGCTCAACCACTTCCGTTCCGGTGTCTGAGGCTCCTGTATCCGACGGTGCCGCATCCTTGGTCTCAGGATGACATGCTCCCAAGATAAACACGAAGAGTGCTGTGGTCACTGAGCGCGGCGGGCTCGGAGACGGTTTCGCCGGCGCTGAATGGCTGCATCCATTTCCCCGTCCTCAACCACTTCTTCCAGCTCTGCGAGTGCCGCATCACGTCGGTCCAAATACTCGAGGGCTGTGGCCATTCCCAGATGCGCGAGTCGGCGGGCTTCACCATCGGCTCCCGCTCTAAATGCTGCGTCATAGTCCGAGTACGATTGGGCCGGGTCCAACTGAAGATGCAGTCGACCTTGAGCAAGACAGGCGGCAACCCGTTGTTCGGGGCGAGTCTGGGCGACACGCAAGGCCTTTAAGGCATTGTCCACGTCTCCGGCATCGGCGAGGGCCAGGCCTGCATTCAGCATCCATACACCGGCGTCAGGATGGGCCGGATCTATGGACGCTGCTGCTACCCAGCGCATGCCGGCCCGAACAGGGTCATCATTGTGGTGCCGATGAATTAATGCAATGCGGGCCTGAGCGTCCACCAATCGAGGGTGTCCGGGGTAGCCCTCAATGAGGTCTTCGAGCAGGTCTATCGACCTTTCAGGGTCAGATTGAGACACATGAACCAGCACTGCAGCACGCCAGAGGGACTCTCCTCGGCTGAACTCTGTGGCCCATGAATCCGCCTGACTAAGGTAAGCGCTCACCGCACCCTCAACGTCACCACGGGCAGCCTGGGCCGCTGTGCGGTCGAGGGCAGCAGGAGACATCGGCGACAGCCAGAAGACGATCCAAGCGCCCACTACGACTACCGCCGTTCCAATCCCCTTGAGCAGGTACACCCGCTCATTCTTTGGTAAATCCATCCACATAGACAACCCCAGCTATCCGATAAACTCCCCTGACTGCAAGCCAGGGCTTAGAAATGTCACTTGGGGGACACACGCTGCGTGGCTATTCCTCGCCGCCTTCGCCGCCTTCTTCCAGGGCTGAGTCCATGTCTTCCAGCAGGAGTTCATCCTCATCGTCCGGCTCTACGACCCGGGCAACACTGACGATTGACTCATCGGAATCTATCCGCATCAAGCGCACACCCTTCGCCGCGCGGCTCTGGGTTTCACGAATGTTGACGACGGGAATCTTGATGACCCGGCCGGTGTTGGTCATCATCATGATTAGGTCGGTGTCGTGCACCTGAACCGAGCCGACCACGTGGCCGTTTCGTTCGTCTACCACCATGTTGATCACGCCCTGCCCGCCGCGGCCTTGCACCCGGTACTTGTCGATGGCTGTGCGCTTTCCGTAGCCGTTCGAAGTCACCGTAAGCAAGAGCATGCTCTCATCGGATTCAAGCATCTCCAGTCCGGCGATTTCATCGCCTTCCTTGAGCTTGATTCCTCTCACTCCACGGGCAACCCGACCCATATGACGAACCTCGAGTTCGCCATTTTCGTCGACACCCTGGAAGCGAATGCACTTACCGAGTCGAGTGGTGACCAGCACGTGCTGAACCGTCCGAGTCTTCCGAACGGTGAGCAACTCATCGCCATCCGCACAGTCATAAGCACGAAGGCCAGAAGACCGAATGTTGCAATAGTCCGACAAGCGAGTCCGCTTTACCAATCCTTTCTTCGAGCAGAAAAACAGGTCAACGTCTTCATCGAAGTCACGCACTGAGATGACTGAAGCGATCTCATCGTCACCATCGAGATTGACCAGGTTCACGATGGGAGTTCCTCGCGCAGTGCGAGAAGTCTCCGGGATCGTGTAAACCGGGACCTTGAATACTTGGCCCTTGGTCGTGAAGATAAGCAAATGAGTGTGGGTTGACGCGATAAACAGCTCACTGACCTGGTCCTCTTGCCGGGTCTTCATTCCCTTCTTGCCGAAACCGCCTCGACGCTGCATCGAGTACTCAGAGTGGCTGGTTCGCTTGATGTAGCCGGTAAGGCTGAGGGTGATGACCTGGTCCTCGTCCGCGATCAAGTCGAGAATGGTGAGGTCGCCGGTGGCTTCCTCAAAGCGAGTTCTACGGTCGTTTGAGTACCGGTCCCGAATCACCACCAACTCCTCGGTAATGATCTCAAGCAAGCGGGGCTCTGAATCAAGAATCGCTCTAAGGTACTCGATTTTTTCTTCAAGTTCCTTGTACTCGGCTTCGATTTTTGCGCGCTCCATCCCGGTGAGACGCTGGAGGCGCATATCCAAAATGGCTTGTGCCTGAATCTCTGAGAGCGTGAACTTATCCATCAAGCCATGACGGGCGACTTCCGGCGTAGCGGAGGCCCGAATCAACTTGATGACCTCATCGAGGTTGTCCAGTGCTATCAAATAGCCCTCAAGAATGTGCTTGCGTTCCTCGGCCTTGCGCAGCTCATAGCGACACCGACGAATGGTGATGTCCCGACGGTGGGCGAGGTAATAGGACAGCATCTCGCGCAGGTTCAGCAACATGGGCTGACCGTGAACAATGGAGAGCAGGTTCACACCAAATGTGCTCTGCAGGGTGGTGTGCTTGAACAGGTGGTTCAACACAATTTCTTTCACCGCATCCCGTTTGAGCTCAATGACAATGCGCATGCCCTGACGGTCTGATTCGTCTCGAAGCTCTCGAATGCCGTCCATTTTCTTGTGGCGCACGAGATTGGCGATCTGCTCGACCAGTCGGGCTTTATTTACCTGATAAGGCAGCTCATCAATGATGATCGCATTGCCTCCGGTAGCCGTGATCTCGTAGTCCGCACGGCCCCGCATCACTACACGGCCTCGGCCCGTCCGGTAAGCCTCGTACACACCCGAGCGACCGTAAATCGTACCTGCTGTGGGGAAATCTGGGCCTGGAACAATCTCGATGAGTTCATCGGTCGTGATCTCTGGATTGTCGATAAGGGCGATGACCGCGTCAATAATTTCGCGCAGGTTGTGCGGCGGAATCTTGGTGGCCATTCCAACAGCAATTCCATCAGAACCGTTTACCAACAGGTTGGGATAGGCCGCTGGTAGGACCTCGGGCTCTTCGTTTGAGCCATCGAAGTTGGGTGTAAATCGGACGGTGTCCTTGTCGATATCGGAGAGCAGCTCTTCCGCTATCTTGGTCATGCGACATTCGGTGTACCGATAGGCCGCTGCTGGGTCTCCATCAATGGAGCCGAAGTTGCCCTGACCATCCACCAAGGGATGTCGCATATTCCATGGCTGAGCCATACGGACTAGAGCGTCGTAAACAGCCGAGTCTCCGTGAGGATGGTACTTCTTGAGCACCTCGCCAACCACACCAGCACACTTGCTGTAGCGGCGGGACGATAGGTTGCCTTCCCGGAACATCGCGTAAAGAATTCGGCGGTGTACAGGCTTGAGTCCATCCCGTACGTCTGGAAGGGCCCGACCAATAATGACAGACATCGAATAATCGAGGTACGAATTCCGCATCTCGTCTTCGATGTCGATGGGAATCAGCGCGTTCGCGATGCTATCCACAGAATTCTCCAGCAATGAGGAGACTCGTTCGATTGTTCAAACAACACGAGCCCAAAAATCAATGACCCGTCAGCGTAACGTCTGACTCGCTCCCGCGCACGTGCGTGCGCGCGCGAGGCAACACTTTTAAAAATGACCCAGTGTGGCCTAAAATTCGTACTGCGCCGAGGCGCCAATCTGGGGACGAAGCGTGGCCACTTCCACCTGCTGATACCGACTGAATGGCTTCATGTGCCAGACCCGGTTTTCGATTCTCAATCCCCATTTTTTGAAGCGAAGCATCAGGTCCGCTCCGCCCACCAATCCGGGGTTAATTTGGGTATCGAAGCGCACCTCAGCATCCGCCACCCAAACGGGGCCAAAACCAGCCCGCAAGATGAGGTCCCATTTGATTTCCGACTTATTGCGATGGGGGACTCGAATGCCCGGGGTAACAAACAGTCCATGCCGAAGGACCCAGTGATCTTCCAGTTCTGGATCCGTTGCAGCGGTCGGCGATAGAAACCCACCCACATCCACCGAAATCGACTGGGTCATCCGAGAATTTAAACCACCGGTCACCTGGGTCCCACCAGGCGTCCAAGCGCCCCCGACGTGAACTCGGTTTTGAGCTGCAACAGGGCGCCCGCCAGCGGCCGCTGTGGAGTTCCAAGCAGCCATGCCGCTAATCAATGCCAATAAAAGAAAGAAACGATAATTCACAGGGTGCTCCAATGGTGGTCCATACTATCCGAGGTGGGCGGGTGTTTCCCTTAGTTCACCTTTATGTCGACTTGACGCGCATGCTCAAAGACGCGGGCCAAGGCATCCAGGTCATGGACCTCGCCTTCCAGTCGCGGAATCTGCCACATATGCTGGGTCTCTCTCAGCATGGACTTCAGCTGGCCTGCAAGGGCCTGCTCAGCACGCGATAGCCCAATCAATCGTCGATGATTTGCCCCCAAGCGGGCCAAGAACTGATTGACGGTATGCTCTCCGAGGTCGCCGGCATGGGTCCGGGCAATTTCACCCAGGGAGTGTACGGGGTCGACATTTTGCCCCAAAACTGGATGCATCTGATTCATCAATACTCCCGCGCACGGCATGCCCCGGTCCGCGAGCTCCTTCAAAAAATACGCAGCCACCTTTACGGAAGGCTCATTCGGCGCACACACCACAGCAAAGGTGGTTGTGTCTCGCTCAAAGAGCTGAATCACCGCCTCGTGTCGTTCACGAAACCCATCATATAGATCCCGAAAAATGAACAAAAACTCCGAGAGTTCATCCAAGAATTCCCTACCAAAAATATAGCCAAGGAGCTTGTATACAACTGCAGAAGTCCCTCGAAAAAGGCGGCCAAACACGCGACTTTCTTCTTTCGGAGCAAGAAACCAAGACATTATCCGTTTGTCCAGAAACCGAACCAAGCGGCCGGGTGACTCCAGAAAATCAAGTGCATTCTTGACCGGCGGTGTATCGAGAACAACCAGGTCATATTTTCCAGAATTTACGACCTCGTACAGCTGCTCTGTGGCCATATATTCCTGGCTTCCACCAAAGGAGTCCGAGATGTGTCGATACACCCGGTTGTTGAAAATACGTTCCTTCGTCGCTTGATCCGGGCTGACCCGATCAATCAAAGAATCAAAGGTGCTCCGAGTGTCCAACATCAGTGCCCAGAGCTCTCCGCTGACATCCCCATCAAGCTGTATGCGGGCTTCCTCGTTTCCAAACTGATTGAGCCCCAAGGAATTCGCTAAGCGCCGAGCGGGATCGATGGTGAGAACCAACGCGCGACGACCTTGATGCGCGGCATGAAGCCCAATGGCTGCAGCCGTGGTGGTCTTGCCTACACCACCCGATCCCACGCAGATGATGAGCTTGTGAGGCTTAAGGAGGTCTCCCAAACTCATAGACTCTCCTCCTTTCGGGCTTCCGCCAGCATTCTGCGGCGAAGGGCTCCCGCCATCTGTTGGGTGACCTTGTCCGGCCCACCCTCAAAGCCACCGAGCACGCCCAGCCGAGGGAAGGGGACCACAGCTACGCCGATCTCAGAATGAAGTCGACCCAAAGAGTCTGCAGTCGAGCGCTCGAGTTCAGCGTCCCAGCGCCCAGCCAATAAGAGTTCCTTCGCTTTGGTATCAATCCCGTCTACAGCGGACAGGCGCGCCAACAATTTGTGTTCATCATCGGTCATCGTGGGCGCTGCACACCGATTCAAGAAGACCAACGGAACATTGAGGTCCGGTAGAACTTGTCCAAGGCGGGTGTACAGCTCCACGGTTTCATTGACCACCATTTCTTCTGGCAGAGCAACGATACCCAAAGCGGTGTCTTTTCCCCTCAGGACCGATAAGATTTCGCTTGAGCGCTCGTGAATGGGACCGGTACGCATCAAACTAAAAGCGGTGTCCGGTATCTTGAGCAAGCCCACCGCATGTCCGGAGGCTGGGAGGTCAACAATGACCTGATCAAACTCATCGAGGTAGGCAACCACTCGACTCAGGGCGACGATTTCTCGAACACCCGGTGTCACGTCCAGGAACACTTGTACCATCGGATTTTCGAGAATCAATCCGACGATTCGAGATGCCCGAATGGTGTGATCCAGCCAATCCTTTAGTGCAGGCTTGAAGGTAATGTTTGCCGCCCACACATTGGGGGCCACCTGGGTAGGCTCGTAGCCTAAAGAGCAGTCGAATGAATCTGCCAAGGCCGATCGCTGTGCGTCCACCTCGACCACGAGCACCCTGTGTCCAGTCTCGCCGCTGGCCAGAGCTAAAGCCGCTGCCACCCGGGTCTTTCCGGTGCCTCCCTTGCCCGTCAGCATCAGGAGTCGTCGTTCCGTAAAGTCTTTAAGTTTCACAGATGCCCGTTACCAGCGAATCAAGTTGGCTCCCCAAGTCAGTCCCGCACCAAATGCTGTGAGAACCACCAGGTCGCCTGTGTTCACCCGGCCGGCCTGTATCGCCTCATGCAGAGCAATGGGAATAGAAGCCGCCGTTGTGTTGCCATACTTCATAATGTTGTTGAACACCTGCTCATCGCCCAGGCCCAAGTTTCGTTGCACCATCTGGTTGATCCGCAGATTGGCTTGGTGGGGAACCAGCATATCGATGTCTTCTGTAGTGAAACCGTGGGGCTCGAGGACTTCTTGCACGACCGCAGGCATGGCGGTCACGGCGTTTCTGAAGACCCGACGCCCATCCATTTTTGGAAAGTGACGGCCCTCATCCAACATCTCTGCCGTCATGCGCGGATTCAGTCTGCTGGCTGGAAGCTCAAGCATCAATGCATCGTATTGGGTACCGTCCGCATGCAGTTTTGAGTCGATAATACGACTCTCACCATCGGTAGCGCTCACCACAGCAACGCCGGCACCATCGCCAAAAAGAACCGTGACATCTCGACCACGATCGCTCATGTCCAGACCCGAGGAGTGAACCTCAGCACCCACCACAAGCACATTCTTCATCATGCCAGTCTTGATGAACTGGTCGGCTATAGAGAGCCCATAAACGAAGCCCGTACATTGATTTCGAATATCGAGCGTTGCAATACCTGGTATGCCAAGCATGCCCTGAAGAATACAGCTTGAACCTGGGAAATTAATATCTGGCGACAGCGTCGCAAAGATAATCATATCCAGATCGGAAGCCGCTAATCCAGCCTCCAACAGCGCGTCCTTTGTGGCCTCAAAGGCCAAGTCTGCCGGACCCACATTTCCAGAAACCCAACGGCGCTCTTCAATTCCGGTACGCTGGACAATCCACTCGTTTGTAGTGTCGAGAAATTTAGCCAGGTCATCGTTGGTTACGACCCGTTCGGGCAGGAAGTGCCCCATGCCAGTGATTCGCGAGCCGAGCACTTCCATTTCCTCAGATATCCAAGTTGCGAACGTTGAGAGCGTTGTCTTGAATGAACGCTCGCCGAGGACTGACCTCATCTCCCATCAGCACACTGAAGATGTGATCTGCACGGGTCATATTGTCCACTGTCACCCGCAGAAGAGTACGAGTTTCGGGATTCATCGTGGTGTCCCACAGCTGGTCGGGGTTCATCTCGCCAAGTCCCTTGTACCGCTGGATTTCATAGCCCTTGCGTGCTTTGTCCATGATGATCTGAAGCAAGGAGCGCCAAGAATTAATCTCTACACCCTCCTCCGAAAGACGCACTGGCAGCTCCAGACTCTCGTGAAGATTCTCAACCATGGCGACAACAGTGTCACTCTCTGGAACCCCACCCAGGGCTGAGCGGCGCTCTTCACCGTCTCGCAGCGATGTCACAATCACCGAGTACGTTCCAAGATCCGCGTCGAAGATCACCTCGATATCTGAAATGTGCAAGTCTGGACTGATCAATTCAAGGGTTGATCGAATGTCCACCGCAGCCTTGTTCATGGCCGCCTTGTCCGAACGAACGATCTTGTGACCGCCCATGCAGTACCACGCATCATGAACATCAGGCAGCACCCTCCGCTCTGCACGCTCGAGGCGCCCAACATAAGTCTGAATCTTGTTGAGCATTTCGAAGGACTCTTCGCCAGTGACAATCTTGTTCCCAGCGGTGATCATCGTGAGTGCTTTTATCGCCTGCTGAAGCAAGAATGCTTCAAGGGCAGCATCGTCCTTGAGGTATTGCTCTTTCTTTCCTCTTTTCACTTTATATAGCGGTGGCTGAGCGATGTAGAGGTGTCCCTCTGAAACCAGTTTTTGCATCTGGCGAAAGAAGAAGGTGAGCAGCAAAGTTCGAATGTGTGAGCCATCGACATCCGCATCCGTCATGATGATGATTCGGTCGTATCGAAGCTTATCGACATCAAAATCCATGCCCACGGAGCAACCGAGCGCAGAGATCATTGTGAGGATTTCCTGATTTCCGAGCATCCGATCCAATCGGGCCTTTTCAACGTTCAGGATCTTTCCACGAAGCGGCAAAATAGCCTGATATTTTCGGTCGCGGCCTTGCTTCGCCGAGCCGCCTGCACTGTCTCCCTCGACCAAGTACAGCTCACATTTTCCAGGATCTTTCTCCTGACAGTCTGCAAGCTTCCCTGGCAAATCGGACCCCTCGAGTACTGACTTGCGGCGGGCTAAATCTCGAGCCTTTCGGGCAGCCTCGCGGGCACGAGCAGCATCGACCGCTTTACTTACGATGGACCGCGAAACACCCGGGTTTTCCTGAAGGAAGTATCCAAGCTGTTCGGAGACGAGGGACTCTACCAGCCCTTTGACCTCTGAATTGCCAAGCTTGGTCTTGGTCTGACCCTCAAATTGAGGCTCTGGAACTTTTACCGAGAGAACGACGGTCAGACCCTCACGAATATCATCGCCAGAGATCGACTCGCCCTTGTCCGCTCGAACGATCTTCTTCGAAGCAGCATAGCTGTTCACCGTCCGAGTAAGCCCAGCTTTAAAGCCCGATACATGGGTTCCACCTTCAACGGTTCGAATGTTGTTGGTGAAGCTGCAGAGGTTCTCTGAATATGAGCTGGTCCACTGCATAGCGACCTCGACCTCAACCCCTTCTCGAGTTCCTGTGATGAAGACAGGTTCCTCATGGAGTCCCGGGCGAGCTTCGTTGAGGAATCTCACGTATTCCCGGATTCCACCTTCGTAGCACAGCTCCACTTTGCGATCGTCTCTTTGGTCATCGAGAATGATGTTCAAGCCAGGGTTCAGAAACGCCAGCTCTTGCAGACGTGAATGAAGGATCTCATACGTGAAATTGATGGTCTCTTGAAAAATCTCTGCATCGGGCAAGAAGGTCACACGAGTGCCTCGACGCCCACCGGAGTCACCTTTGACTTCGACGGTAGTGAGCACATCTCCACGGGAGAAATTCTGCTGGTAATGGACTCCACCTCGGAAGATGTCGAGCTTCAGCCACTCACTAAGGGCATTGACGCAGGAAACACCCACCCCGTGTAGACCACCGGAGACCTTGTAGGATTCCTTGTCGAACTTTCCGCCAGCATGAAGGGTGGTCAGAGCCACCTCACAGGCGGGTCGGCCTTCCTTGGGATGTATGTCCACAGGAATGCCGCGACCATTGTCTTCCACCGAACAGGAACCATCGGTGTGCAAGATTACGATGATATGGGTGCATTCACCTGCGAGCGCCTCATCAATGGAGTTGTCCACGACCTCATAAACGAGGTGATGGAGTCCATTGGGTCCGGTTGATCCGATGTACATCGCTGGCCGAAGTCGTACGGCTTCCAATCCTTCCAATACAGTGATGGAGGACGCGTCGTAGGTGCCGGTCTCTTTCGTCGTGCTTTTAGTGTCCATCCTGCCCTCTCTGCCCCTGGTATTCGGGAGCCATCCTGGTCGTTCCAAATAAAGCTGGATTTTTCCAGCTTTTACAAGGGATATCCGTAACGGAAATCCATAGACCCGTCCATCGTTTCTGGGGCTTTTAAACAGGGGAATTATTCAGAGATCATATTGCCGTCTTCTACCCTCAATTTTAGGTGCTCAGATCCGGCCAAATCTCCCAAGTATTTGGCGTCCGTTGTGGTCACCCAGACTTGCCCTTGAAGGGTGCCAAGGACTTCCACCAGTCGTTCTCGTCGCCCCTGGTCAAGTTCGCTTGTGAGATCATCCAGCAAGAAGATTGGCACAATTCCCCGCCGACGCGCTGCATCGAGCTCCGCCAATTTTAGGCCCAACACAACACTCCTTGCCTGGCCCTGAGACGCAAAGTTTCGAGCGAGTTTTCCATCTATGGTCAACACCAAGTCATCTCTATGGGGGCCAACAAGCACACTTCGCCGGTCCAATTCTGCGGACCGATTTGCAGCGATTTGATCTCGAAATCGAGATTCAACCTCCGTCACATCCAGGCTCTCTATGGAGCCCAACCCACTAACCTTTACCTCTATGCCCACCTTTCCCGTTCCTGCAATCGCACTGTGCATGGGTTCAAACGCATTTCGGAGGTCCTCTACTACCTTGACCCTGCCCACCACAACACAGGCCGCTGTACGGGCAAAAGCGGCGTCAAAAACATCCAGCTGAATCGGGTCTACATAGCGCTCTCCCAACAGCGCACGTTTGTGGTTCAACACCCGCTTAAATTCAGTGACTGCCGTCAAATGTTTGGGCCAGGCATTGAAGGCCGCGCGGTCCATAAAGCGTCGCCGTATTTCTGGTTCTCCACGAACGATGGCTGCATCTTCAGGACAAAA
>CAWVVG010000072.1:0-11710 GCA_963932775.1 uncultured bacterium | reverse complement strand
ATGCCGGCGGATCGAGCGGACTTGAGTCCGTGATCGGCCACACATGCCAGATCGTATGCGCCGCGTTCCAGGCACTCCTGGAGGAAGAAGGGTCCTGGGAAGATCTCGAAGGGCAGCGTCAGTCCTCGGGCGCGAAGCAGCACACCGTAGGCCTCCACCACATCGGGATCTGGGGCACCTTGAACCAACAGTGTGATGTCGAAACCCAGTTCCTGGTAGGCCTCGAGCTGCCCCAGCCCGTCTTGAGCCACCACATCACTTCGGTAGGTATTTCTCATGCGCAGGGTGAGCGCCAGTCGCTTTCCTCCGTGTTGAGAGCGGAAATTATTTATGGCCTGTTGGGCCCGCTGGGACTCGTCGGTGAGTGAGGATAGCAGCGCCCCGTCCAGGTTCAACGCCTTGTCGATGGTGGTGTAGAACCGCTGAGACGCTGCCAATCCGTACGGAAGGGGCGTCTCTATGAGAGCTTGACCACGGGCGCGGAGGCGTTCCACCACTTTGGGAAAGATGGCGAGGTCGGACACGAAGGACCGGCTGCTGCGACCGAGCCCTTGCCACTCACCCATGGACGCGCCCTCGGGAAAGTGGCCGGAAATCGAAATGCCAGCCTGCTTCAGTACCCGGCTAACTTCGCTGGACTGGCCTCCTGGTGGCATGCCGATAAAGCCGACCTGATCGCCCTCGGAGGCCCCATCACCCAACGATATTAGTGTATCGAAGCACCAATCCAGCATCTCTCGTTGGGTGCTCATTCGTAGACCACTGGTGTGCAAAGCCACCATGGGCACGCCGGTCTGAGCACTGATTTCCTCGACCTCCTGTTGAAACCGATCGCCGATGACCTCCACGGGGCAGGTTCCCAGCACAATCACCGCCTCTGGCTTTTGTTCCTCGGCGATCATCGTCAGGCAGCGACGTAGAGGCTCGGCGGTCTTTCCAGACGTGAGCTGGGCCTCAGTGAGACGCGTGGAGTAGTACCGGAAGGCCGAACGCCCGGTGTGGTGCGTAAAACAGTTCACGCAGTCGAACTCACCGTGGATCACCACAGCAAAGTTCCCCGGCATGTCGATCATCGTCCAACTCATCCCTGACTGGGTGCAGCACGGTTGGCCCAAGCCCCGTTCTCGCCGCTTCTCTTGTCGTCGCCAGAAGGCTTCGTCTGATGCGTGATGGTCCATATGGACGAGATGCTACCAGTTCGCATGACGAATTGCCCAGGATGTTCACTCCGTCTAGCAACAAGGTGCAGCCAACGGCCTGGTCTGCGCGTCCATACGAGTTCTGGCGCAGTCCACCTCCAGGGCGGGTGCCAAATTGACATTCAGGTCGAAACCAGCCTGTTCATTGAGGACCAGCAGTTGCCGATTGACTGCCAGAATTTCAGACATGTGCTTGGCGAACCGCCGGACACCCCAGCTGCAACAGCTTGAAAACAGGGCTGGCACAACCGTTGCACCTTGGGGTCACCGTGGAGGTCATCTTGGCGCAAATCGTTCACTCAATGGCCCTGTTGGGCATCGAAGGTCAGCAGGTTGACGTAGAGGTAGATCTGCCTCGCAGACTGCCAGCAACCATCATCGTGGGCTTGCCTGGAAATGCCATCCGGGAGAGTGCTCACCGGGTCCGCTCAGCCATCACAGCTTCCGGCCGCACCTATCCAAAGAAACGTGTCGTCGTTAATTTGGCCCCCGCGGACCTTCCAAAGGTGGGTACGGCATTTGACCTGCCCATCGCCATTGGAATCTTAGTGGCGGATGAACAAGTGGCAGACCACAAGGTGGATGAGTCGGTATTTGTGGGTGAGCTCTCACTCGACGGTAAACTCCGTGCCATCAACGGCGCATTGGCCATTGCGCTGGCCGCCGTCAAAACCGGAGCCAAACGCATCATCTTGCCTGCCGCCTGCGCCGGAGAGGCTGCAGTAGTCGACGGAATCGAGGTACTGGCCGCCGATGACCTGTTTGAAATCATCCAGTGGCTCGAGGACAGACAAGATCTCCCCCTGGCTGAAGCGCCCGAGCCGACCCCAACCAAGTCCCATCTCGATTTGCGGGAAGTACGGGGGCAACACAGGGCCCGCCGGGCCCTCGAGATCGCCGCCGCTGGGGGGCACAATCTACTGTTGATCGGTGCCCCTGGCTGCGGCAAAACCATGCTGGCCTCGCGAATGCCAACAATTCTGCCCAAGCTAGAGCGCAGCGAAGCCATTCAAATCACCCAAGTCCACTCCGTTGCCGGCCTGCTTGGTGCCGGGTGTGGCTTGATCACAGAACGTCCCTTCCGGGCACCCCACCACTCGATCACCAATGCGGGCCTGATGGGCAATGCTCGGCTGCAACCGGGAGAAGTTTCATTGGCTCACAACGGGGTGTTGTTTCTCGATGAAGTTCCAGAGTTCACCCGCGGAGCTCTGGAGCTTCTGCGCGGCCCCCTAGAGAACCGAGAGGTTCGGCTCTCGCGAGCAAAAGGGACAGCCATCTATCCAGCCAGCTTTTCCCTGATCGCGGCCGCAAACCCATGCCCGTGTGGATTCCATGGCCACCCTTCGCGGCCTTGTGTATGTTCGCCAGGGCAGGTCGATCGGTACCGAAACAAGCTCAGCGGGCCGTTGCTCGACCGCATCGACCTGCAGGTTTGGGCCCAGCCCGTCGACCCCGATGAGTTGATGAGCACCCGCCCTGGCGAGTGCTCGGACTCCGTGCGGCAGCGGGTCAATGCTGCCCGAGAACTGCAACGATTCCGCTACCAAGAACAACCCATCACGTGCAATGCCGAGCTGGTGGGTGATGGAATTCGAGCGGCCGCTGACCCAACACCGGAAGCATTGACGCTGCTCCGAAAGACCCTGCAAGTACACTCTCTTTCCGGAAGGGCATGGGCCAGGACATTGAAAGTTGCCCGCACAATCGCCGACCTTGAGGGTGGAGGTCCGGTCCAAGCTCACCACATCCTCGAAGCCAGCGGGTATCGAATTGACCAAGGGGCAGCATGACTGAAGCTGGCTTGTTCCTATGCGTACACCTTGCCCTCACCGTGGACCGCGTCGAGACCCAATGGGCTGTCATCGAATGGTGGGGCAGCACGAACACGGCGGACATCTCCCTGGAGCACTTTCCCGATGAGCCGAGCGAAGGCTCCGTGTGGCTCGCTCACCTGCAGCCGGCTCTCAATGGAGAGACCTTTTCACTGCCCACAAATGGCCCCAAAGACAGACTCTATCAACTCCGGCTCAGCCGGCTCACCAACAACCCAACTGAACTTCAGGAGCACCCATGAATGAAAAAAACAACCGAGCCTTGGTCGACCAAGCACTGGAACGACTGACCAAAAAACACGGCGATGGCACTGTGATGCGAATGGACGCAACCAAGCGGTCCAGACGCGACGGAATCCCAACGGGCTCTATGGCACTCGACGATGCCACCGGCTGCAACGGATACCCAAGAGGGCGAGTGGTGGAAATCTACGGTCCGGAATCGAGTGGCAAGACCACCCTCACCCTTCACGCGATCGCAAGCTGCCAAGCCGGCGGAGGAACTGCCGCTTTCGTGGACGCAGAGCATGCCCTCGACCCCGACTATGCCAAGGCGCTGGGAGTGAACCTCGGGGAACTCATCGTCTCCCAGCCCGACAATGGAGAGCAGGCGCTCGACGTGGTCGCCGAATTGGTGAACAGCGGCGGGGTCGACCTCGTGGTGATCGACTCGGTCGCGGCACTGGTACCCAAGGCTGAGATCAGCGGAGAGATGGGCGACCTTCCCGTGGGACTGCAAGCTCGACTGATGAGTCAAGCATTGCGAAAGTTGACGGGTACTGCTGCACGCAACAACACAACCATCATCTTCATCAATCAACTGCGTCAGAAAATCGGGGTGACCTGGGGGTCGAATGAAACCACCACGGGAGGCAATGCCCTAAAATTCTATGCAAGCATGCGGCTCGATGTCCGTCGCATCGGCTCCGTCAAAGACGATGGGGAAGCGGTCGCCAACAAGACCCGAGTGCGCCTGGTCAAGAACAAGCTCGCTCCGCCATTCAAGTCGGTGGAGTTTGAAATTCGTTTTGGCGTGGGCATCGACCGGTTGGCTGAACTGCTCTCCATTGCCGAAACCACCGGAGACGTTCAGCGCAAAGGCAGTTGGTACACGATGGGTGACCAGCGCCTCGGGCAAGGCCGAGAGAAGGCAATGACCCACCTCAGTGAGCACACCGACATCCAAGAACGCCTCTTGGCCAGCATTCGCCAAGCCCAAGCACCACCGGCGGCCGCCGCTTGAACACACCTTGGGTGTGCCCGCTCTATTTCACCAACAACCACAAGGAATCATGAACCAAACAAAGCACACCCATTAGAGCGGGTGCACCCTTTTATCTTCCGCTGTAAACGACAGCGTTGCCCCTGGGCAGATTGTCTGAAATCACACCCTTTCGGGCACCGATGTGACCATTCACCATCACGATGTCCGGCGGTACGCCGACTTCGCGACCGACAAAGGGAGACCAGCCACAGTGACAAGTGACCATCTCTTGGGTCAGCTTAGTGGTGACGCCCTCTTGGAACATGACCAAGTCAGCATCGGCCCCCACCTCAACCTTGCCCTTGCCTTCAAGACCAAAAATACGCGCCGGGTTCTCGGAACACATCGACACCATGAGCTCCAAGCCCAGCCGACCATTCTTGAGGGCACCCAGAATGAGCGGCAACATTGTGCCCACACCGGGCAAGCCGGATGGCGCAGCCCAGTAGTCCTGATTCTTGTCGTCCAGGGTGTGGGGCGCGTGGTCGCTGCCAAAGGTATCGAGCCGACCCCGCTTGAGCGCCGCCATCATCGCCCGGCGATCAAGTTCCGTCCGCACTGGAGGATTGACTTTGATCAAATTTCCGAGCTCACCTGCATTCTCTTGGCTCAAGAAAAGGTGGTGTGGAGATACTTCAGAGGTGATCGGTAGATCGCCTCGGTGAGGGTCCAATGCCGTCATTTCTGCGGCAGTCGAGATGTGGCAGATGTGGACATTTCTCCGAGTCTGCTTCACCAGCTCGATGAGGGTCTTCACAGCCTGGACACTGGCCTCGGCAGGGCGAACGTCATTGTGTACTGGGCGCTCGGTGCCTTCCCACTTGGCGCGGGCGGCCTCCAGGGTGGGCTGGTCTTCAGCGTGAACACCAATCAGGCCGGTGGTCTGTGTAAATACGGCCTCGAGCACTTCAGGTGTCACGCCCAGGGCTCCCGTAGAGTCGCCCATAAATACCTTGGTCCCACAGACCTGGCCCGAGTCCCACAGGTCGGTGATGTGGGGGATGCTCTGCGACGAGGCACCGACCCAGACACCGTAGTTCACCACTGAATCCTTGGCCGCGCGACTCAGCTTATCTGCCACCGAGGCCGGATCGAGAGTGGGTGGATTGGTGTTCGGCATATCGAGCACGGTCGTTACCCCACCCCGAAGGGCTTCCAGTGAACCGGTCGCCCAGCTCTCTTTGGCTGCATGGCCTGGATCACGAAAATGTACATGAGTGTCGATGACACCGGGCATTACAAAGCGTCCAATCCCAGAGACCTCTTCCCGGGCCCGCCCACCGGGGTTGCCGCCTATGTACGCAATCTTGCCATCCTGAATGGCAATGTCCGCTACCAGGCGCCCATTCGAACGAACAATGGTTCCATCACGGATAATGACATCGTACACAGCAGCCTCCAAGCCCCATAGAAGACCCGCCTATCCACTTTCATAGTTCCGTCCACATATGACTTGTAGCGAGATAGGAGTCCACGCATGTTCACAATCCTCCTCGTACCTGGCCCCCCCTTTGACACCCCAATGTGGGGAGAAGTACAGCGTCGCCTTGAAACACACGATTTAAAGGCCCGTTGCTGGACTATGCTCAACAGCGCCACCGGAAGCTTCGAAGATGAAACTGCTCTGCTTGCGGCTGAAATCGAGCGTTCCGATGAGTCGCTCATCCTCCTCGCCCATGGCACCGCACTTCCTTTGGTGATCGCTGCTGCACGAATCCACCCGCCCGCAGCCATCGTACTGACCAACGGAACAATAAGTGACGCCGACATCTTTGGACGCGGCCTCCGGATGTTGTCTCGAGCCCCAGGACCCCTGGCGTCAGCGCTGTTCTCTGGAACAATCGCGTTGCCTTTTCTGGCATCCTCGCTGGGGCTGCGCCGCGCGGTGGTCAACCCATACGTGATGGACCATGACACCACTGTCGCGGTCTGCGGGCCAATTCTGAGCAATCCTGAGCGCCGCACCAAGATGCTGAACTTCTTCAAAACCAGTAAAAAAGGTGACTTCAGCCTGGACAACCCACCGGCCAAAACCTTGCTCTGCTGGGGAGACAGTGATCCAATAACATCCCGAAGTTACAGCAGTTTTATGGAATCAAAGCCCGAACAAGTAGATGTCAGCCCCGTCCCCGGCGGGCGATTTTTACACCCCATTGAGCGCCCTTGGGAGCTGGCCGATCGTGTTTCGGCGTGGGCTCAAAAATTGGTTACCACGACATAAATGTCACGGTTTGGCCTATTTTACCGCACCCTCAACGGAAGACAATCATCACAATATGACGCAAACTACTGCTATTAATAAACTTTTAATGATCGGACGAGTGATTGGCATGGAATCTGCATTGATGTTCAGCGGAGACGCTAATAGCGGACCGGCGGGAAAAAAACCCCCAACAGTCCCTTGCCGCAAGAAACGCCCGGCTTCGGCCGGGCGTTTTGTCAATTAAGGGTCCATTATGGATATCAATGGCCTGATTCGGCGCGGTGTGCCCATCATCCGCGACCCACTTCATCTGCATGCGTACCGCAGGGACCTATGGCCCCGAGACACGCTGGGCTGGCGAAATGGCGGAGAACCACCCGATGCTCCTGTCGTCGTAGCCTCCCCAACCCGAGCGGAGGAAGTGGCAGAGGCCATCGACTGGGCGAGCGAACATGGTGTCACGATAGTCCCGTACGGAGCAGGGTCTGGAGTATGCGGAGGCGCCCGTGGCCGGTCTGGAAGCCTGGTAATCGACCTCAAACGCATGAACCGAATTTTGTCTTTCGATGGAAAGACACGATGTGTGCATGTGGAGGCCGGCATCTTGGGACAACACCTTGAAGATCAGCTGGCCGGTGCCGGCTGGATGACCGCCCATAGCCCCTCGTCCATCGCTTGCTCAACAGCGGGTGGCTACATCGCCGCACGCAGCGCTGGACAATTCTCGAGCAGATATGGCGTGTTTGACGACATGCTCATCGCCGCAGCAGCACAGACCCCAACAGGTCGCCTGCTCACCGGCTCGTGGACACCCCAGGGCCAAGAGGACCTGCTTCCCGTGCTCTGTGGCTCGGAAGGCGGGCTCGGTGTAGTGACCGACATGTTGATCCGCATTCAGCCACAGCCCAGCCAACGCTGGCTTCGGGGCTATGCTTTCAACAGCATCGAGGAAGCCTGGGACGCCATGCGGGGCATCATGCAAGCGGACCTCTGGCCCAGCGTACTGCGACTATACGACCCCCTGGACACGAAAATCGGAGGCAAGACCAAGGCTTCGGACACAACAAGCAAGACCAACGTGTTCGGGTGGCTAAAGGCCGCCGTTGAGAAGAGTCCTGACTTGCAGAAACACCTGATAAACATTCCGCTGGCCGTCCCCAGGCTACTCAACCGCATTGGGAAGGAGCTCGGTGACGAGGTACTTCTCATCGTCGGATTTGAGGGACCTCAAGCCGTCGTCGATGCCACGGTGGAGGCCGCATCCCCATTTCTGTCGAGGGGCCGAGACCTGGGCTCAAAACCCGGGGAACAGTGGTATGCCCACCGACACGATGTGTCCTACAAGCTTGCACCGGTCTTTATGACTGGCGCCTTCGCCGACACCATGGAGGTTGCGGCGACCTGGGACAAGCTGCCTGAACTGTACCAACAAGTCCGCGATGCCCTGGGACAACACTGCGCGGTCATGGCTCACTTCAGCCATGCCTACCCCGAGGGGTGTTCAATCTACTTCTCGTTTGCCGGACGAGGCCGCTTAAAGACCTACGACGCCGCGTGGTCCACCGCCTTAGAAGCTGTAAGGGCCGCCGGGGGCACAGTGACCCACCATCACGGTGTGGGTGTCCTCAAGGCCGCAGCCGCAGCCCAAGAAGTCGGATCAGCCATCCGGGTGTGGAACGCGATCAAGCATGAGATTGATCCCGACGGGTTGATGAACCCAGGAAGGCCTTTCCCGGAAGACGCATCCACAGAACCGAGTGCAGATATCTCTGCACCATCAAACCCAGGTCCCGTCTACTCGGTAAACCTCACGAGCCGATTGGCCAGAGTGGACGCCATGGCCAGCCCCACCGCCATCCAAGAGGCGCTCCAGCAACAGGGACTCACCCTACGCATCCTTCCCGATCGTCCATTCCACCACTGGTTGCCCCAGCTTGAGCGGGGTGCGCTCGAGGCATGGCAGTGTCCCGTCTTCGGTGTGCAGGCCCGATTCACCGATGGAACAGCCGCACGCATTGGCATCGCCCCGCGCTCAGCCGCAGGGCCCGACCTGCGTTTCTCTCTGATCCGTAGAGCCAAAACGGAATGGGTAGAGGTCGCGGTCCGACCCACACTTGGAGACATCTCCATCATGGGAAAACACCCGCAAATCGATGCAAGAGACGTCCGACCCGTGTGGTCCTCTGATGAGTGCTGGAGCTTCTCAGCCACTCAAAAGGAACTTGCAGAAGTATGCCTCCACCCCCACGGTGAAGCGAAACAACCCCCAATCCCACCGACCCCAAAGAAATGACCGCAAGCATAGACATCTGCGCCCTTTGCCCCAGCCTTTGTCGGCACAAATGCCCTGTCGCTGTGGGCACCGGCATCGAATCCACCACCCCCACCGCAATATTCAGCACCATCTGGAGCGCGCAATCTCAGGGACGTCATGTGGACCTTGCTGCACGGGCGGTCGACCTGTGTACACAGTGTGGACACTGCGAGGACGCGTGCGGCGTTAATCAGCCTGTACTGGCCCTCCTTGCCGAAGCGCGAACAACGCTCCAGCCCCGTCCCGAGCCCTGGTCCGCGCCCCAAATCAACGGGCGTGCGAAAACAGTGGCAGTCATCTGTACAGAGGATGACTGGACTGCAAACATTGCTCAGGCCACAGGCCGCCCCATCGCTTCGATGGTGACTGCGGATCACCTTGGGGAGCTTCACCGGGCGCGGACAGACACAGCAGATGACGCAATCAAGATCCTGAGTGAACAGTTCAGGGGTCGGACCGCGATCACCGCCTGCCACACCTGTGCCGAGGCGCTCGAATCAGCATCGATACCGGTCGAGACCCTGGATAGCCTCATCCCGAGGCGCCCGTCGGTCGCTACCTGGCGCTCCTGCCGCTGCCTTCCGGCACCCGGCGTGAACACGGTCCAGCGTTGCTGCGGTGCTCGGGGGCCGCTGTCCACCAGCCACCCAGAACTCTCGGACTCCATGGCGGAGGCACTCGTTCGGCGCCTGGACGGCAATGCCATCTATACTCCTGATGCACGGTGCGCTGAGCACCTAAAACGAGCCGGCGCAAATGTGACTGGCCCCATCTCCCTTCTCGCAACTACCACAAGAGCTGAGGAATAGAGCCATGCCCACTGGACAACCGAATAGCTTCAACAGACCCACCGACAGCGGCGCTCGAAACACGCAAGAAAAGATCTGCCTGATCGTCAACCCAAAGGCTGGAGGCGGACGAGCGGGCGCTCAACTCGACAACCTGAAGCGCCTGACGGATCGCGCATTCGAACAATGGGAGGTCCGGTGTACCGAAGCACCCGGTCACGCCGGCCAACTGGCCCATGAGGCGGCCACCCAAGGATTCGACCTGGTCGCCGCAGTCGGTGGAGATGGCACCTGCCATGAAGTGGTCAACGGCCTCTTTAGGGATGGCAAGGCTGTCCGTCGCAAGACAGCATTTACGGTTGTGCCCTTCGGTACCGGCTCGGATCTTGTCCGCTCCTTGGACATCCCCAGCCGCACGGAGGAGGCTCTTTGGATTGCCGCCACGGGAATCTCACTGCCCTCCGACCTCGGGTGGGCCGAATTTACGACTGAGAACGGCACCGAAAGCGAAGCCTTTGTGAATGTAGGCAGCTTTGGTGCCAGCGGCGAAGTGGTTCGCCGGTCCAATGTCAGTTCCAAACGATTCGGAGGAAAGGTCACCTTCCTGACTGCAACCCTCCAGACCCTGGCTTCCTACAATCCCCAAGCGATTCACATTTCCGCGGAAGGTCCAGACGGTACGACCGAATGGGAAGACACCCTGCTGGGCGCATTTGTTGCAAACGGACACTACTGCGGCAGCGGCATGTGGGTGGGATCCGGGGGCTCCATGCAAGACGGACTGCTTGACCTCAGCCTCCTGAGGCCGACCCCTCTATTCCGACAGATGCTGGATTTCCGCCACCTGTACGATGGTCAACTCCACAAGAGCACGGGTGTGACACGAATGCCGTGCACCTCCCTCAAGGCAAGCGCTCTCGGAAACACACCAGTATCGGTGGAACTCGACGGTGAGAGCCGAGGGTGTCTGCCGGCTAGGTTTGAAGTGAAACCTGGAGCACTGACCATCCGAGGCGGATGGCTCAACCAAAATTAGATTATTTAGCTTTTACGCTCACTGTTTTTATCTGATTTCATAAAAGTTCTGTTTGACAGTATGCTTATTCGTCTGCTATTAAATCTAAGCATTCAGAAAACTGAGCGCTAAAAAATACTAACGTAACAATAAAAACTAAATTTTCTAAGTTTTTTCAAACAGAGAGACACCATGAACAAAGCCGACCTGACCGAAGCACTTGCAGCCCGCGCCAACATCCCCAAGGTACGCGCAGCAAACTACATCAACATCGTCATGGGAACGATCCAAGATGCCCTCGTCACTGGCGAGAAGGTCACCATTTCTGACTTTGGTACGTTCACTGTTTCGCAGCGTCGTGAATTTGTCGGTCACAACCCGAAAAACGGTTCCGAGATTCGCGTGCCCGCACGTAAGATTCCGGTGTTCCGGGCTGGAAAGGGTCTCAAGGAATCCTTGAACGCCTAAGCCCTGTGCACTGGGGGGGGATGCGGCGGGACTTCGGTCCCGTCGTTTTTTTATGTGTGGCCATTGTGGAACATCGTTTGACAGTGCCCCATGGTCGGGTAAAATCGTGGTTAGTACAACTTGTACACCCTACCGGCGCATTTTCGTGTGACCGACGGCAGCCTGAGACACCAACAGGACGGACCGTAAAGGGATTTACTGACTCACATGACTGCTTAAGCCGTCATCAGGAGCATAGATGACCCCCCCCAAGACCCTTAGAGTCGCATCGGTAGCGGTCGACCGTTCAGCCTCAGCTACAATGCCTGGCCGAGCCGGAAACTTTACCGTCTTCGCCTTCGAGATGAATGATGGCCGCGAGGCCGCAGCTGTTGTGGCAGGCACGGTGAACGGTGCCGACGACGTCGCCATCCGGGTACACAGCGAGTGCTTTACCGGAGACGTAATGGGCAGTCTGCGTTGCGACTGCCGTGCTCAACTTGAATTGGCCCTCGATACGATCTCAGAAAAAGGTACAGGAGTCGTCATTTACCTTCGACAAGAGGGCCGTGGAATCGGACTGCTGAACAAGGTTCGCGCCTACGAGCTTCAGGATCAGGGGCACGACACCGTCGACGCAAACCT
>CAWVVG010000071.1:0-11715 GCA_963932775.1 uncultured bacterium | reverse complement strand
AATAGGTGCGCCATGGGTGCCCGGTTGGGTGTCACGGTCCACCACCCGACGGCCATCAGGCCTGCATCGATGATCGCAGTTGGGTCAGTGTCGTGGACGGCATCCATGTAGCCCTGGGCCGTGACTGCCGTGTGGCTCAACCAATAGCAGAGTGCACCGATGCCGGATGCCGCCGCGGAGAGAATGCCTTGCCGTCTTCCGTGCAAACCCCATGACACCAGGAATAGGACGGGCACGAGAGCGACCGAGGACTCCTTGCACAGACACGCGGCCCCGGTCAGGACAGCAAGACCAGCCAGCCGGCGGAGCGATGTGGGGCTGCCCACGAGGGCTATGGCACCCAAGGCAAAGCTGGTGGCCAGCAGATCGTAGATGTCGGAGCTCCAGCAGACGGCCTCGGGCATTGCGGGGTGGGTCGTCCAAAACAGGGCGATCAGGCCCGCCACTTGCCGGCTTCCACCGAGTCGCCGAATGACCATGCCGATGAGAAAGACATTGAGTAGGTGTACCCCGAGGTTGAGTCCCCGGAAGGTGGAACCAACCCGACCCAGCCCGCTTGCTGCCACATGTTGGGCGAGGGCGGGGATCGGGCGCCAGATGTGCCCTCGGTCTCCACCGGCGTGGGCGTAGGTGGGGTTGGACCACTCGCCAGCCCAGTCTCCGTGGTTCGCGTGTTCGGCGAGGTTGAAGGCGTCATCGGCCACAAACCCGGCCCCGGGTACGCCCCAGGCAAAGAGCCCAAAGGCGACCAACAATGGGATCAAGGTCCAGAAATGAGGCCACTTCATGGAAAGTGGATAGCACGCCTTCAATGAAATGCATTCTGGCTTATTTGGGTGTTACTAATGAAATCGAGTACCGTTTACCTATCAATATGGTCCCTTTGTCGCTTGACGTAGGTACTTCGACGGGTAAATAGGGGCCGTTCCGCAGTTTGGACAGCAAGTCCAAGTGCCAGCCTTTATTGGGAGACATCATGGCAGTTCGCATCCGCTTGGCCCGTCACGGCCGCAAGAAAGCCCCGTTCTACCGCATAGTTGCGGCAGACGGCCGTATGCCTCGAGATGGTCGATACATCGAGCGTCTCGGTCACTTTGACCCAATGGCCGATGCCGACCAGGTTGTATTGGACCTCGAGCGCGTGGACTACTGGATCAGCGTGGGAGCTTCCCCGTCTGACACGGTCGCTACGATCATCAAGAAGGCCCGTGCAGGCGCTGAAGGCTGATTGTGCAATCACTCGTAGATTACATGGTGCGTTCGGTGGTCAAACATCCGGATTCCATTTCGCTCAATGTCACTGAGGGAGATGCCTCAGTATTGTACGAACTCGATGTTCACGACGACGATCGTGTCCGCCTCTCTGCAGGCCAAGAGGGAAACACCCTTATGGATGCAATGCGGCAGATTCTTGCTTCTTCCGACGACAATCGTCGCGGTGTACTGAAGTTCGTCGCCGGCAACGCAGAAGAGTAAGCGTATGGGGCGCAACCCCCAGCAAGAGCACGCCATTCAGCCCGATGAAGTTCGTCTGGGCGGGGTCAATGGTGTGTTTGGCGTTTCGGGTGAAGTTCGGTTGTTTTTACACAACCGGGAGTCAGACCTGTTCGCCGGTGATGGATGTGTAGTCACCTTGGTCTCTCCAGAAGGCCGCCGTGAAGAGCGTCGAATTCGTTCCCGCGATGGGGCTGGAAAGAGGGTGCTTGGCCGCATCGATGGCGTGACAACACCGGAGGCTGCCCGCCGCTACATGGACTGGGAGATCGTGTGTGCTCCCGATGCCCTTCCCGACACGGTGGATGATGAGTATTACCACTGGCAGTTGGTTGGAATGGAGGTACGCACTGCCGACGGCAAGCACGTGGGTCAACTGACCGAAGTACTGGAAGGTGATGGGTTCGACTGCTGGCAGATCAAAGGTTTGGATGGTGATGTGATCGTCCCAGCTGTGAAGGCGGTCGTGGCATCGGTCAGCGTGGCGGATGGCGTGATCATACTGAATGAACTGCCCGATCTGGGGGCTTGAGGTTCATGCGCTTCGATATTTTGACCCTTCATCCTGACCTGTGCCGGTCACCCTTGAGTTCCAGTATTTTGGGTCGTGCCCAAGGTTCGGGACTGATCAATGTGGGTGTTCACGATCTGCGGGATTGGGCGGAAGGAAAGCATCGTACGGCGGATGACACTCCTTACGGTGGTGGCTCCGGAATGGTGATGCGGGTGGATGTGGTGGACCGAGGGATTCAGGCGATATCGGGTGAGGGCACCCGGGTGCTCTTGATGGATCCCGTAGGAAAGCCGTTTCGTCAGGCCGACGCCCAGCGTCTCACCCAATATGACCACTTGCTGTTTGTGTGTGGGCATTACGAGGGCATCGATGCTCGAGTCCGGGATCACTTGGTGGATGAAGTTTTCTCAATCGGTGACTTTGTGCTCACTGGTGGAGAATTGCCAGCCATGGTGATCATTGATTCCGTTGCGCGGCTGCTGCCTGGGGTGCTTGGAAACCCGGAGAGCAGCCGCACGGAGTCGTTCGCAGAAGGGTTGTTGGAGGCGCCCCAGTACACGCGGCCCAGAGTTTACAGAGATTGGGAGGTCCCCGACGTACTTGTGAGCGGTCACCATGGAAAGATCGATGAATGGAGAAAACAGACTTCTAGGGCTCTTACCGGTGAGATCCGGCCTGATTTGATGGACGATAACGCCGAGGATGACTGAGGCTTGGTCGTAAATGGCACACAGACCACTTGACGCACCACCCTCAAAACGATAAATCGGGACGGCTTCAGGCCCGCGTTGCTTTATGGCGGCGTAAGGGTTCCAGACAGTATCAGACTGCAAGACACGAATTAAAGAGGATGGGACCATGCCCACAATGACCGAAATAGACAGCGAAATTACCAGTGGTGTTGTGCACCGCAGCGTGAACATTGGCGACACCGTTGGCGTTCACGTCCGAATCCAGGAAGGTGGTAAGTCCCGAATCCAGGTGTTCGAGGGAACCGTCATTGCCAAGAAGCATACCGGTCCCGGCGAGACGTTTACCGTCCGGAAGATGTCATTCGGCATTGGTGTGGAGCGTATCTTCCCCACCCACAGCCCGAACGTCTCCAAGGTCGAGATCAAGAGCCGACATCGCGTCCGTCGTGCAAAGCTTTATTACTTGAGGGACCTCACCGGTAAGCGTGCGCGTCTCAAAGAGATCCGCCAGTAACTGGGCTTTCTGCCCGGTACGCCGCACTTCAGTCCGGCGTGAAAGGGGAAGCACGGGTAGCCCGCGCCTTAGAGGCCGACGGCTGGTCCGTGCTTTCGCGCAATTGGCATGGTGCGGGTGGTGAATTGGATCTGGTTGTCCAGAGAAATCAGAAGCTGCGGTTTGTCGAAGTAAAGACCCGCGCTTCCGATGACCCGGTTGGTGCAGAATCTGTGGGGCCGGCCAAGCAGGCACACCTCATTCGGGCGGCACAGGCATGGAGCCGAAAATTTAATCCGGACGTGGACGAAATGGCTTTTCTTGTTGCACTCGTGGAGCCCACCGGCATTACCTGGTTCGACGACGCATTTGACGTGGAGTAACCATGCCGCTGTTTGTGGTCGCCACGCCGATTGGTAATCTCGAGGAAGCCTCACCCCGTATGTGTCGGGTGCTCTCGGAGGCCGACTTGGTCTTGTGCGAGGACAGCCGACGTGCACGGACGCTGTTTGCTGGCCTCGAGCTTGTTGCCCCTCGTTTGCTCACCTGCCATGCCCACAACGAGGCAGGTCGGCTGGGCGAGATTATTCGTCAACTCGAAGGGGGCGCTACTGTGGCCCTGATCAGCGATGCAGGTTCGCCTGGGGTATCTGACCCGGGTGGAATGGTGGTTGAAGCGGCTCACCGGGCAGGAATCCCTGTTCACTTGGTGGCTGGCCCATCCTCGGTCACCGGTGCCCTGTCTGTGGCGGGCTTTCGTGCGACTCCCTTTCACTTCTTGGGGTTTCCACCTCGGAAGGCAGGAGCCCTGAACAGTGCGATCATCGAGGCCAGTGCTTTGGCTGGACCGCTGGTATTTCTGGAGTCAGGGCGCAGAGTTGAGAGACTGATTGCAGCCTTGGCTGAGGTGATGCCCGACCGTGAGGCCGTAATCTGTCGAGAGCTGACCAAGCGATACGAGGAGGTCATCCGTGGAAGACTAGTGGAGCTGTCGATGGAGGAACAGCGCGGTGAAGTGGTGGTCGTGGTTGGGCCGGGTGAGGCCGCTGCTTCGGTTGAAAAAGAGACGGGTCCTGACTTGAAGGGCATCGCTGCATCACTGGCGGAACGGTGGGGATGCACCAAGCGAGAGGCCTACAACACCCTGCTCGCCCTGGAGAACGAACGGAGCGAGTGAGGTTTATTTGGCGTCGAACAAGGGGTCGCGCAATCGGAAAGTGATGTCGGTTCCAATGGTCCAGCCCAGCTTTCCAGCGGGCGTGCTCGCCACAGAATACGGGTGCTCGATCCGGTGTCCGAAGGGGCCACCGATGGCGGATTGCAGTGTCCAATCCACGTACTTGACCGGCTGCCAGCGCAAGCCGAAGCCGCCCCAGAGGCTCTGGGTTTCACCCCGGGTCACCGAGGTGCCATCGGAGATGGAGAGGACACTTGGCAGTTGGAGTCCACTGATTCCGTCGCCCCAGGTCTGGTGGCCAAAGGTCACGCTAAGATCCAGGGCCAGTTCAGAGCCAAGGCCATTTGCCCAGGTTGGGTCCTCCCACAGGAGAATCTCCATGCCTGTGACCAAATCCACAGAGGAGGGGTCTTGGACCGCGACACCTCCGACCTTTGTCGCGCTGCGCCGGGTCCAGTTTACGCCCAGGTAGGGTTCTGTGCGGCTGTTCTGAACAGACCAGAACGATTGAAACTCAAATGCAGATGAGGCCGGTCCAGCCCCTCGTTCACCATTCTCGACAGCCCAAAATGAAGTCTTGTTCTCGGTCTGCATTCCCAGGCCCAGTAGCCAAGAGACTTGGTCGCCACGAGATGCAAATGTGGTCTCCGAGAAGGGGGTGAACAAAAGACGAAGCCAGGCTCCTCCCATTCCCTTTCCATTGACTTCACTGTCGGACACACCATCGGTATCCACCATCGTCCCGGTCTCGAGAATCGGGTCATAGACCATGCGGCTGGAGTCCGAGAAACGAAGTCGACTCGATGCATGGTGGGGCAGGACCACCTCGAAGGCCAAGTAATCCGTGAAGCCAAGGCGCCCGGTGTAGTCGATTTGGTGGTCGATACTTCGTCGGTTGCCGACCCGTACCTCATCTTCGACAAGAGAGTCTGGGACCACCGTGACCCCATAGCCAATTCCGAAGTCACCCCGCCACTGTGGAGGCAAGTCGGTGACCTTTGCAGCGTGTGCGGGCAGTGTGGTCAGCAATAGTAATGAAGTCAGCATCAGAGCCTCGAACTGTTCGAAGGGTACGTTGGGCCAGTCATTGGGTCAAGGGCGGAAGGTTGGCTGGGCCAGCTATTGGTCATTGGTTTTCGTCTGCTCATCCGGGTTGTCTCGCAGCCCATAATCCTTCATTTTCATCTGGAGGCTCTTTCTCGAAATGCCTAATTTTTTGGAGGCTCGAGTGACGTTGCTGTTTTCTTCTTCGAGCACACGTTGAATCCGCGCCCGTTCGAGCTTGGCCGTGTACACCCGGACGTACTCCTTGAGGCCCATCTCTGAAGCATCAATCTCAGTCGTGTGTTCGATGTGGTCCGGGCTCAGCCCGGGCAAGTCGGCCAGCGTCAGCGTGGTGCCATCCAGCAACAATACACTTCGTTCGATGAGATTCTCGAGCTCGCGAATGTTCCCAGGCCAATTGTGCGAGAGCAGCGCGGCGATCGCATCGGGCGAGATTCCCTCGACTGCGGTGCCCAGGCGTTTATTGAACTTCGCCAAGAAGTGGTCGGCCAAGAGAGGGATATCGTCGGCTCTTTCGCGCAGTGGCGGGAGCTTGATCGGGATGACATTGAGCCGGTAGAAGAGATCTTCTCGAAAGTTTCCGTTCCGGACTTCGTCCTCTAGTACTCGGTTGGTTGCTGCGATCAGGCGAACGTCTACGCTCTGGGTGCGCATGCCGCCGACCCGCTCGAATTGCCCGTCCTGAATGACCCTCAACAGCTTTACTTGCATGTCCTTTGGAAGCTCACCAACCTCATCGAGAAAGAGCGTGCCACCATCGGCGAGCTCAAAGCGGCCCGCCCTAGAGGCGACGGCACCGGTGAAGGCGCCCTTTTCATGTCCAAAGAGCTCAGACTCGAACAAGCTTTCTGGGATTGCCCCGCAGTTTACTTGAATGAAAGGCGCATTCGTTCGGTCTGAACTGTCGTGCAGTGCCTGAGCGACCAACTCTTTGCCCGTCCCACTCTCGCCAGTGATCAGCACCGTGGTGGGCGATCTGCAGACCTTCTCGATCATGGAGTACACACTATTCATCTTGGGAGTCTGGCCGATGATCTTGTACCGACCCACGGCATCCTCATGGAGGACTGTGCGTTGTTTTTCCTCGATTCGGAGCCCTTTCCTGATGATGGGCAGCAGCTCGTCGGAATCGAATGGTTTGGTCACATAGTCATGGGCGCCGCTTTTAATTGCTGCGACTGCCGAGTCGACTGTGCCGTGGGCGGTGATCAACACCACAGGAAGGCCCGGGTACACTTCCTGGCAATGGGAGAGGAGCTTCATCCCGCCGACGATTGGCATCTTCAGGTCACTGACCACCAAATGGAATTCTTCATTTCGAAGAAGAGCAATGGCCTCTGCGCCGTTCTCCGCGGCTGTGACCTGGTAGCCACTGCGGGTGAGATGAGCGCGAAGCACCATTCGAATGCTGGGTTCATCATCGACGATGAGAATTCGTTTGGCCATAGTATGTTGGCCTATCCTGTCCAGCGCTGGCCGGTGCAACTGGCCTCAGCTATCATCTTGACATTCACGGGAGAAACCATGGTTCAGTTCTTCATTCGGGTCATCCAAGCCATCTCGGTTGGGGTCTTTTTGGCGGGAGGGGTTGCCGTTGCTGGCGAAGCCGCTCCTGATTTCACATTGAGAGACATCAATGGCCAACAGGTGAGCCTCTCGAGCTTCAAAGGCAAGGTGGTGCTCTTGAACTTTTGGGCGACCTGGTGCGGACCGTGCAAGCTCGAAATGCCCCATCTGGACAAGATGGATCGGGAGCTCGAGGAAAAGGGATTTGAAGTGATCTCCATCAGTACAGACGACGCGCGCGCCTCGAGCAAGGTAAAGCCGCTGGTCAAGCGAGGCGGATATGGCTTTACAGTGTTGCTGGACAAGGAGACCACTGTGGTCTCTCAGTACAACCCGGCCAAGACCCTCCCATACAATGTTCTGATCGACCGCACTGGCGCCATTCACAAGGTGTTCCAGGGATACAATCCAGGGGACGAAGTAGAGCTCAGAGCAGAAGTCGAGTCCTTGTTGGAGGGTGGAGAGTAGATGCATCGCTCACTTATTGCATTGGCCTTGATGGGAGTTGGGCCGGCCCAGGCCTTCGAATTGTGGGGGACAGGCCCCCTGGCAGGGGCGTCTGTTCAAGTCACCCACGACATGGAACTGCGGTACCACACCAGCGTGGTTGAAGATCCGGGACGGCGTATTGATGGCCCCTTCGAGATATTTCCGTGGATGGACGTCCACGATTATTTTGAGCAGGTGGGTCGATCCAACATCCAGATCACCAAGGACAGCCTGAGCATCGGAATACAGATTGACGAGGTGGCGCTGTTCTCAAACCAGTATGTACTTGATGGAGAGGCTACACAGACGACTCCGCTGTATACGGATGCGATTCAGGCCCCCTTTGACGACGCATATTTCCTGGTTGAAAAACTCTTCGTCAAGAAGAAATGGAACCAGGTCGAGCTCACTTTGGGGGATGGCTATGCCAGCTTTGGTCGTGGCATTGCACTGAACATTGTAAAGAACACTGATATCGATGTGGACACCTCCATTCGAGGCGCCAAGGGCGTGTTCCGCCTCGGCGATGTGGACCTCACCACCGTCACTGGCATCACGAATCAGCAACAGATCTCTCAGGACAATCCCAATCTTGCGATCTCGCCGAACACCGCACACATGGTGACCGGGGTGCGTGCTGAGTGGTTTGGTCCGGTCACGCTCGGCGCTCACGGCGTGGTGTACAAGTTTGCTCGGCCTACAGAGCTTGCACTCGCTACGCCGATCTCTCGCTACGGTTCCGACGTGGATGCTGCCGTCTACGGAGCCACCATCGAGGCCAATGGTGTACTCGGCCTGGACCTGTTCGCAGAAGGGGATGTGTACGACTACAGCGCTCTCGAGATGACCGACGGGGCAGATGGCCTCATGGGCTGGGCCGCCTATGGTTCGGTGGCGGCCTACCCGGGCAAGGTGGTCATGTTGCTTGAAGCCAAGGCCACCAAGGACACCGAACGAATCACCACATTCTCAACTGCAGAGGGGTGGGAGCCTTCCAGTGTACCCACGCTGGAGTATGAGCGAGTGATTACCGAGGATGGGTCCGCTGCGGTAAATTCCAACGACATCATGGGTGCGCGATTGCGGGTCGACTACTCCGCTGTTCCGGGCTCTTTGACCCCATACGTGGCTGCCAGTGTGCTCATCGATAACGACACAGAAGGGCTTCATTTTAATGACAGTCCTGAGACCATTCTCCATCCGATGACGGGTGTGGAATATTCAGCCGGTCACTATGCGGTTCAGCTCAATGCGGGTCATCGCATCGATCAACGACAAGATGCGGCGGAGGGTGCGGACAGCATGAGTCATGCCGATGCCACCATCCACATCCCGTTGTTTGGAGACGAGGCACTTGAGATCGACATCGATGCCAAGCAGTTCAATTGGGGCATCAACGAGCAGCAGCAAGCGGACTTTTTGGAGATGGCCAATGCTGCGGCTTGGCACCACGGTGACGAATGGATTTTTGTGTTCTACCAAGACTGGACCGACAATCCGCTCATTCAGAGTGAGGGAAACATCGGTGACAACTTGTATGGCGCGCTTGAGGTGCAGCACAAGCCGAGCACCAATGTGACGCTCAAGGCATTCTATGGCGCGTATAAGGCGGGAATCCGCTGTTCAGGCGGGCAATGCAAAAGTCTCCCCGGTTTCGAGGGGGGGAGGGTATCGATGAACGGGGTGTTCTAAGTTGCAGGAGTTCGCAAGCGTTTTGCGAACCAGACCTGTCATTGGGTGCTCTTTCAAGTAAGAATAGTCGTCGAGATACCTGTCTCCTGGAGAATCATGTCCATTTCAATATTTTTGATCGGCGCCGCGCTTGCATCTACGGTGAAACCCGCTGGTGTTGAGGCCTCGTCCTACTTGGTTTCGGAAAAGGGAGAGGCCTACGAGGGCAAGGCCGTCACCGATGGAAAGCTCGACAAGGGGTGGCTCGAAGGTGCAGACAGTTCTGGACTGGGCTCTTGGGTCAAGATTGATTTGGGTGGGACCAAGATGGTCACGGGCCTGAAGATCTGGAACGGGTATTGGATTAGTCACGACTTCTGGACACGCCACAACCGGGTCAAGGAGGTGGAAGTTGAGTTTTCGGATGGTGCCAAAGAGACATTTATTCTCACCGACGAGTTCAAGGCCGAAGAAGTGCGCTTCAAGACCGCGAGGGAGACCGGGTTTGTAAAGGTAAAGCTCAAGAGCGTGTACCGAGGCAGCACCTTCAACGACACTGGTTTTTCGGAGATTCAAGTGATGGACAAGGCGCCATCGAGCTTCGTCGTACCCGTCGCTTATACCCCCAGTTCAGTGCTTGAGGATGAAGGTGAAAACTACTCTATCGAGCAACTGCACGACGGATTGGTGGACTCCTTGTGGTGCGAAGGAAATGCAGAGGGCGATGGCACAGGTGAGAGCATCGAGTTTGATTTTGGACGGCCCACATCGGTGTCCAAGCTCAAGATTCGAAATGGTTCGGCTGGGAGCTTTTCGTCGTTCGTAGCGGCCAATAGAGCGAAGGCCGGAAAGTTGAGTTTTTCGGATGGCAGCAGCCAAGATATCGCGATTAAGACCACGCTAATGGAGCAGACCATCGGCTTCACCGCCAAGACTACCAGCAAGGTGACGCTTACCTTTACTGAAGTAGTCAAGGGGTCCCAGTACAACGACCTTTGCATGGCTGAGGCTCGATTCGAGCCATAGTCCTTGCCTTGTTCGGTTATGAGGTCCAGATGAACCGGTGTCTACTAATTTTGCTTGGAATGTGTGCTTGCAAGGAGTCTGATTCCAAGATTCATCGTTTGTCTGCTCTTGAGGTCTTCCTTCAGGAGCCGACCAATATGGTGGACATCTTGTGGGTGGTAGACAACAGTCAGTCCATGGCAGATGAGCAGGCCAAGATTGCGGACCGGTTTGGCGACTTTGTTACCGGAATCAATGAGGCCGATATCGACTGGCATATCGGGGTCATCAGCACGGATCTGGATGACGAGGACCAGGCGGGCTTGTTGCTGGGTGAGACCCCAGTGCTAACCCCGGATACGCCGGATTATCGCGACCTGTTTCAAGACATGGTGCAGCTAGGAATCGGTGGGTCCGACATGGAGAAAGGCATCGATGCGGCCTACAAAGCCCTAAGCCAGCCAAGAGTTTCGGGTGTGAACAACGGCTTTCGCCGAGATGGCGCCATGCTCATGATCAACTACTTCTCCGATGAGAACGATTGCTCGGATCGGGGAGAACTGTCGGGGATCGAGGACGACGAGCCTTGCTACAATCACTCGGGCCAACTGGTTCCAGTTGTGGAGTTGATCGACGACTATCGCAATCTCGTCTCTAGCGGCGAGCGGTTGATCGTTAGTGCAATTGTAGGCCCTGAGATCTCAGCAGGCTGTGAAGGCGCAAAGCCCGGCAGCCGATACCAGACCATGGCGGATGCCTTCGGTGGATTTAAGGGAAACATCTGCGACACCAGCTTTGACGAAATCATGGAGGAGCTCGGCTTGCAGGCGGGGGGGATGAAGACTTCCTTCATCCTTGAAAACTTCGCAGTGGAGTCCAGCATTGAGGTGTGGATCGATGAAGATGTATCGCCGTCGGACTCAGAACACGGGTGGACCTACGACGCGAAGTACCACGTGCTCTATTTTCATGGCGACGGCATTCCTGCCCGGGGAAGCCGGATTCAAGTCGAGTATGAGGTCCTTCAGCGAGGATAGTTCAGGTCATCTCGTTGGGGTAGATATTCACCGATGGATAGCAGGTTTTCGAGGTTGTTGATGGGATGCCCTTGGTGAGGGATTTCCCAGTGTTTTGTGCCGAGTGGGCCGGCTGAGGTGAGGGCTTGAATGCTGCGTTGGTGGATCTCTGCAAGCCGGGCCTGAACCCCACAGATCTCTACAAGCTGGTCGACAGTGGCTGGCCAATCACCGGGACCGTCGAGGGGAAAGTCCGACGGATGGATTTCTCTTGCCACTGCGGTCTCTACTCGATTGATAATGAATCCACCGAATGGCATTTCTTTGGCCTTCAGCTGATTCAAAAAGAACAGGGCTTCTTCCCGGGCTGTGGGCTCGGGTGAGCTAATCAATACGAATCGCGTCGAGTCGTCTCGGAGCATGCGCTGCATATCCATCGAGCGGGTGTGGAAGCCGCCCCATAGCTCCCGAAAGAGCTCGAAGAATTGGGCGATTTCCCCGATGGGGCCTTGGCCCACGAGCATTCGGAGTAC
>CAWVVG010000070.1:0-11727 GCA_963932775.1 uncultured bacterium | reverse complement strand
CCTACAAGCAAGGCTTCAAACCACTGTTTTGGTGCAGACGCACCTTTTGCGTCGATCTGTTCATCGATGCGCTCAATCAGCACCTCTTTGAGTGATCCAGGCAACTCAATCATGTCCAACTCCTCCGTTTCAAGTCACGCCTAACAAGAGATTTGCGGTGGTCAAACGATCGGTCGGTTGTGAAACCAATCGACTCCGCCAAACGGTCGGTATACGTGACCAATATGATTACTGATGCATTAATTCAAGCGCTGCCCAAGACCGATCTTCATGTGCACCTCGATGGGTCCCTTCGGATTCCGACGTTGATCGAACTTTCCAAGGAACAAGGCCTGACATTGCCAAGTGAGACGGAGGAGGGTCTTCGGGAGTTGGTGTTCAAGCCCACCTATGAGAGCCTCGTTGAATACCTTGCAGGGTTCGATTTTACGGTGGCGGCGCTTCAGACTGCCGATGCCTTAGATCGTACCGCCTACGAATTGGCTTGGGATAATATCAACGAGGGTGTGCGATACATTGAAGTTCGTTTCGCTCCCCATCTTCACATGCACGATGGCCTCGACTTCGATTCGGTACTCGCTGCGGTCACCGCGGGTTTGGAGCGCGCGCAGGGCGAGCATGAGCGAAGCGACGCGGTTGCAGTCAGCGGTGAGCCACCCTTTCGTTTTGGGATCATCGTTTGTTCCCTGCGCCGATTCGAGGCGGCGACCAGCCAGTGGTATGGCCGACTCTTTCAAGTGTTTCCCAATGCACCAAAGAAACAGATCTACCAGATGGCGAGCCTGGAATTGGCCCGTTCCGCTGTGCGGTGCCGCGACGAACATGGCATGCCGATCGTCGCATTCGATTTAGCAGGACAGGAGCATGGCTACCCTGCTCGTGATCATGCGGAGGCCTATCAGTATGTGCATCGCAACTTCATGAAGAAGACGGTTCATGCTGGGGAGGCCTATGGGCCGGAATCGATTTTTGAGGCAATAACCGAGCTGCATGCTGACCGTATTGGACATGGGTATCACCTTTTTAGTCCCAACCTGTGCGGTCCAAAGGTCACCGACCCGGATGATTACGTGGGTCGTCTCACCCGGTACATTGCCGACGGCAGGGTCACCGTTGAGGTCTGCATCACATCAAACCTGCAGACCAACCCCTCGATTCAAACGGTTGAGAATCACCACTTTGGACGCATGCTCGACGAGCGACTGAGTGCGACCTTGTGCACCGACAATCGCCTGCACTCTCATACCAGCGTGTCTCGCGAGGTGCGCCTGGCGGTGGATGCATTTGATATGGACCTGAAGCAACTGCGGAATACGATCATCTACGGCTTCAAGCGGAGTTTCTTTCCGGGCAGCTACCAGAAGAAGCGAGATTATGTTCGAGACGTGATCGATTATTACGATCGGGTGCTTCAGACGCACGGCTGAACGACGGCCCTGGAAAGTATCGCGAGCAAGTCTCAGAACGGAAGATCTGCGCCATAGTGAATGTTCAGGAATGAAATGATCGTCTCGGCCAGATCCCGAGAGTATTCAGCCCGGTTCTCTTCGGTCAACAGGCTCTGATGGTTGTCCAGTAGAGTGGCATCCGTTCGGCCACCGAGGTGAGAACCATGTTCCCAGGTATTCCAGTTGGATTTTGAGAAATTTCCGTCCCCGGGTGTGGGTAGGTCTGGGCTCGGCACAACAAGGTGGCCATCTGTTGAGAGCAGTCCGCCCAAGCTGGTGGCGCCTTGAGTGAGCTCGAGCAAGTCGGCCCCGGTGGTACAAAGGTGAGCGACGGTTGTGTCGGTACAGGATGCACGGATGGCATCGGCCTCGCCACTCAAGGCCGCGGCTGTGAGGCCCACTCCCACCCCGGTCCATCCCTCACCGTGTCCGTTGGCTTGAAAGTCGATGAAATGACCTGAACCCCAGGTCGAGATGACTTCTGTTTTTGCGGTGCGAATAAAGGTGTGAAATTCTTCCCAGGCGGCTTGGGTGTCTGGATGTTCACCCGCACCATCTTCTTGGCTGGCGGCGGCATTGAGGATGTCAGCGTGCAGGTGATTGAGGATCATGTGTGGCACCTCGCCGGTGATCTCCTCAATCTCGAACATCACATGCAGCGCAGCCTCCAGGCTGTTTTCATCTCGGCCCTGACGGGGACCCTCGAGCCACGAGAGGTCGTCGGGTTCTTCGTATCCTCCGTGTGGTACGGCGATGATCAAGGGCAGTGAGCCAGGCAGGTATTCGACGAATCCGCGAGTTCCGGTGGTGGAGCCTGGCTCTGAAGTGGCCCCGGTGGTCTCCTTAGAACAGCCCATTCCGGTCAGAATCCACAGGGTCATGAGTCGACTCATAGGTTGGTCTTGGCGGGTTCTTCGACACGGTGTCGGATGAGTGGAAGCAGGGCGAAGGCGGGAAGCGCCAGCAAGAAGGTGAACCCAAAGTACCCGGCATAGCCCCAAGCCTCGACTAAAAAACCCGATGGGGCTCCGATGATGTTTCGTGCGAGCATGGACAAGGCGGTGAGCAGAGCGAAGCGTGTGGCCGCTTGTCGTGCTTCGCATATGCGCATCAGGAAAGCCAAAAATGCTGCGACTCCCAGGCCGCTGCAGAAGCTCTCAATCATGGATGCCCCATACACCATCCAACGTACCGGCATGGTTGCGGCCGCCATGTAGCCGAGGTTGGAGATCGCTTGCAGCGCGCCCAGAACCCATAATGCCCGGAACAGTCCCCATCGGGTGGAGAGCTCGCCACCAAGCAAGGCGCCCCCTACGGTCAATGCAGCCCCTGCCGTAATGCTGACTAGGCCCAGTTCCGTCAATGCCGTCTCGCCCAGGCCGGCACCCTTCAGCCAAAATGGTTTGACCATGGGTGCCATCGCAGCGTCTCCCAGCTTGAACAACAGAACAAACAAGAACAGTGCCCACGAGCCGGGCCGCGAGAGCCAGGCAAACAACTCTTGTCTCCATTCCGCGTTGGCCTGGGCCTCCACTGGAATGCTCGGCAGTCGTGCGGCCCATAAGGCCAACCCGATGGTGGCCAGGCCCACGGCAGCAAACAGAATCGTCCACGGTACCCATGTGGCTGCAGCAATCGTTCCGCCGCCGGCTACGAGCATGGCACCCCGGTATGCGGCGACCCGCCACCCGTTGACGCGACCGTGCAAGTCACGCGGCGTGATCGTTGCGGTGTAGCCATCGATGGCGACATCGGCGGTTGCGCTGGCCGTGGTCAACAAGCCCAACAGAATCCATATGGGTGTGCCCACTGGAATCCAGGGAAGACCCATTGTGATCAATCCGATAGCGAGCAGAGCGCCTGAGATCCATCGCGCGGCGGTTCCAAAGCGGTCCACGAGCGGCGACCAGAGGGCTTTGAGGGTCCATGGCATAGCGAGCAGAGACACCAGGCCCAGAGAGCCAAGGGAGACATCGTGAGCCTCCAGCAGCCAGACCTGCACAAGATCGTGGAAGATTCCCGCAGGCAAACCCTCCGCGACGTAGAGCAGAGAGATGGTCCACAGCAGTGTGCGATCGGTTTTCACACGCCTTGTGTAACGGCTGGATTCAGTGCAGGAGAGTGTCGCCTTTGGTACTCAGAATTCCTGCGGCATCAAGCTGGGTAGAAAATTCGCTCATGAGCTCAGCGTATGGCTTGTGGCGGTCGATGCTGGTGGTGTAAATCGGCTGCCGGACTTGGTCAGAAGAGGCCGTCCCTACCTCCCGAGTGTTCGTGTAGAACCGGGTGCAGCTGTCATGCCATGGGAGGCCCACAAAGTCGACGACACGTCGCATGGTTTCCTCTGGGTAAGTCACCATCTCTTCGTATTGCACATCAAGAATGGGTAGGTCCAGCACCTTTGCCCAGTGGGTCATGAGTCGGTCGTATTGAACATAAAACTTACCCAGCCAAGCCAGGTCGGTACTGAAGGCGTGGGAGTCCTTGAAATGCATGAAGTAGCAACTCAAGGCGGTATCCATTGGGGCCCGACGGCAGTGAATGACTCGGGTGTTCGGGAGCAGCAGGCTGGCCAATCCGAGGTGCAGGAAGTTCAACGGCATCTTGTCTGTGACTCGCGTGGCATCTCCAGCCTTGGACAGCATTCGCTCGGTGTACCAATGAGACAAGTGGGTCGCGACTTCTCCGGTGAGTTCCTCGATGCATTGCGGGTAGGGTGTCTCTGTACCAATGATTTCTGGGAGCGCTTGGGCCAACATTTGAAGCTCTTCCATCTCCCCAGCACCCATGATTTCTGGATGTGTGGCAAGCACCTGCTCGACGAGGGTGGTGCCGGTTCGAGGCATTCCTACGATGAGCACAGGGATGCGCGTTGGGTTGTTGGCGAGCGGGGTCAAGGGGAACCGAACACCATCGAAGACCTCGATAATATCGGATACATCTTGCTTAAAATGTTCGGGGTCAAAGGTCCGGGAGCGGGCGTCGTTGGCCTCTTTGTGGGCCAAGAATGCATCCGGATGCTGTCCCATGGCCTCGTAAAGCTCGCCGAGAGCATGTTGTAGTTGGGCTCGAATTTGAATCGGCCGAGAGCGCTCGAGAAGACGCTTCAGTACGGGGACTGCATCATTGGGTTTACCGAGCTTTCGGCACAGGGTCGCGTAGACGTGGACCAAGTCCGGATGGTCTGCACCGGTTCGGATCATCGGTTCGGTTAGCGCGAGGGCACCTTCAGGGTCACCCATTTTGGCCAGTACCGTCGACAAGCCTGCGATGGCATTCACATTGTACGGCTCTTGGCGCAGGACCAGGCGAAAGCAGTGCTCGGCTTTGGGTAGGTATCCTTGCTGAACCAATAGGAACCCGAGTTGGCATCGGTAGTTGAGGTCATGGGGGCGCAATCGCAGGGCCGTCAGATAGGAACGAAGGGGTTCTTCAGTGAGTCCTTGGGCGGCTTGAACATCGGCCAAATGTGCATGGGCTTGATGTTGGCTGTGGTCCAAGTCAATTGCATCTTTTAGAATCTGTTCAGCTTCACTGAGGTCTCCCAGGCGCAGCAACGCTTCCCCCAGCAGGGTGCGGACGCGGCTATTCCGGGGTTCGCAGTTGGCGATGGTGCGCAGACAGCTTGTTGCCTCGCTGTATCGACCGACCTTCATCAAGGCGCGACCCAGGTAATGAATCGAGTCTGTGTGAGTCGGGTCCAGGTCAAGGCACTTGTGTAGCCAGTCGATGGCTTCGATGTGTCGGTCAAGAAGGTAGAGCGATTGGCCTCGCAAACAGACCAATTCAACGCTGGTTTCGCCCATTTTCATTAGGGATTCAAAGCAAGGTAAGGCGCGCTCAGGGAGCCCCATTCGGAGGGTCAGGAGGCCCAAGTGCATGACGGCGAGACGGTTTTCCGGTGCCATACGAACCGATTCGGCGAAACTGCGGAGGGCCTCACGGTGTTTTCCCATCGACACCTGAGACACGCCCAAGGCGTCGTGAAAGTCCGAGCGCTCCGGGTCCATACGAATCGCTCGACCCAGGAGTTGAGCGGCAGCTGAATGCTCGCCACCGTCCTGCATGAGCAGGCCCATGACAAAGTGGGTATCGGGTACATCGGGCGCGACAGAGACCAACTCTGCGGCTTCAGCTCGGGCAGTGTCGTGGTCACCGGTTCGATGGGTCTCGAGAACACGGGTGAGATGGGTATGAATTTCATCTGGAATCATGTCATTACCTGGAGGTCTGTACGGTCGTGCATCACTTGGATTGAGTCGAATGCGTCTGCATTTCGATCAGCGCTTGGATGTGCGGTCTGTAGGCCTTTGATCGACCTACGCTTTTGGTGTGGATGGGTTTACGAACTTGGTCGTGCGAGGCGGTTGTCACCACACGCGAGTTCACGTTGGGGTGAAGCACAGCTTCATGAAAATCGAGTTCGAGGAAACTGAGAATTCGGTGGGCCCAGCGCTTCGGGTCAGCCACCAAGGACTCGTATGGAACCGTCATCATCTTGATGGGACAGTGCTCGGCCCAGTGGTCCATTAGCCGTTGATAGTCACGGATATAGGATGCGATATTCTTGGGGTCGGTGGCCCATGGAAGTGCATCCTTGAAGTGTTGAAACAAGCAACTGAGCCCCGTGTCGGCCGGATCGCGAACGCAGTAAATGATCCTCGCTTCTGGAAACAGTCGGCTCGCGTGGCCCAGGGCCATGAAGTTGTCGGGCATCTTGTCGGTGATGCGCTTTACGTTCATTCCGTTCGGCCGAATCTGAGCCAGGTACCGCTTTGCTAAGCGGTCGAGGTCATCCTGAGTAAGGCTCTGGTCATCCATCAGTCTTGCAATCGTCTGAAGTTCTTCTCGCTCACCCGCACCATGAATGTCTGGATGTGAGTCGAGCATTTGCTCCAGCAAGGATGAGCCTGAACGTGGGACTCCTACAATGAATACTGGTGTTGGGTCCGTACAGGTGCTCTGGGATTGCGGCATCATGGAGGAGGCGATGATTTTGTCGATGTTTCTTCGGTGTGAGTCCGCGTCAAACCGGATCGGTCGTGCAAGGTTGGCCCTCTCGATGGCTCGATAGGCAGCCTCGGTTTCACCCATGGCATCGAGGACCTGTCCCAACTGTTTTCCGAGGAGCACCTGAGTGGCTGGATGCTGCGCTTGAGTGAGGCAGGACTGAAGGACATGGATGGCCCGCTCCGGTTGGTCCATGTGCAAGCAGATGCGGGCATAGGTGACGGCTTCATCGGGGTGGATGTCATCGCTTGCGATCGCCGGTGCGATGCGCGCTAAGGCTCCCACAGAGTCACCGTGTCGGTGCAAGGCAAGACTCAGGCCTGCCCGCGCCTCGGGCTGCTGAGGGTATTGCTCGAGCACAGTCTCAAAGATTTGGATTGCAGCATCAATTTGTCCCAGCTCGGTGAGCAGGTGACCCATTTGATTGCGAATACCCAAATCCTCAGGAGCCATGGCCAGCGCCTTCTGGAGACTCTGAAGAGGCGCAGCATCTCGGCCGATCGCAGCCCTGGCCGCACCCAGGTTTCCCCACGCGTGGGCGAATGTGGGGTCAATTCGGGTCGCTTCAACGAAGCAGGACTCCGCCTCGGCGGGCCTGCCCAGCGCCATCCATGCAGCCCCCTCATTATTGGGTGGTTGGGCCCAGTCTGGACGGGCTGTACGGACCCACTGAAAAGTGGTGATGGCAGCGTCGTGATTGCCTGTGGCCATCTGAGCGTTGCCCAAGTTGTATCTGGCGTCGATGTCATCGGGGTCGATCGCCAAGGCTTGTCGAAATGCACTCAATGCTTGCTCATCATCTCCGGACCGGCGCAGGGCGATGCCGAGGTTTCGGTACGCACTTCCAGTGATTCGGGCGTCGGCAGGAATCTCTGTGGCAGCCGCAAGCAGGCTCGTTGCGGTGCTCAGTGTGCCCGCGTGAAGTGCCGCGGTTCCGGCATTGAAAAGACTCAAGGCATCCTTCATGTGGCCTCGATCGTGGGGTCAACCATAGACCGCACCACATGAATTTGGTTTGTCGGTGTCTTGGCGCGGTGATTCCCGCAAATCGATGAGGGGTCTCTGAATTCTGAGGAAAGAAACATTGGGACGAATGGCCTCCGAGTGCATCCCACTCATCGTCCAATCGTTCCTGGATCTGAAGGCTAAAATCGAGGGGCAGACCCCCCGTCGGTCCTTTCCTTGTGATTTTTGATTTTTTACGGCCGATAAATAAGCTTTGAGGACTACTTTTAGCTTGGACGCTTAGAGGTGTTTAGTCCGTCCGCGTGGTCGCCCCCTCGTTCAGTGGAGCCTTCCGAGGTGCGGGCCCCAACCCACACAAAGCCGTCGTGGACTTTGGTGGTAAAGCAACCCACATATCGGTCTGGATATGTAATGCAGCGGCCGTCCCTAAAGTCGAACACCCAGTCGTGGTACGGGCAGGTCACCGTGGTGCCGTGGACCTTTCCTTCTCCGAGGGGTGCATCCTCGTGTGTGCACGCATCGTCGACGGCGAAGAACGCTTCGCCACTTCGGAACACGGCGATGGCGGCCGAACCCACGGCGACTGTACGACCTTGGCCGTCCACCAAGTCATCGACTCGAAGGACAGCGCTAAAGCCCTGAGAGTCTGGGGCTCTCGGAAGGCTTCGAGTGTCTGCCACCTTCGACTGAGGCGCCGGCCCCGCATCGGATGGAGTCAATCGTTGGTTGACCTTGCGCTTGATGAATGACCGTATGCCCATGCACTCAAGTCTATCCTGCCGGAGGGGTTTCGCGGTGAAACGGAGTCCGCTCATTGAGCCATTCGATCTCAGATTCTATGTGCGCACCCTCCTCGAGGGTGGCTCGGCTGACTGCATCGTGCAGACCCGGGTGGCGGATGCAGTGGGCAGACCAGGTTCGTTGGGGAACCAGGCCCCGCTGCAATTTGTGCATGCCTTGGGCCCCGGCCTCGAAGTGGGACCAACCATTGGAGATCGCCGCCTCGATCGGGGCGTGGTAGCACAGCTCAAAATGCAAAGCGCCGTACCCAGGAGCGCATCCCCAGTACCGGCCCAGCAGGTGTTTGCCTCGCTGGAAGCAGAGGGCTCCGGCCACGATTTCTCCTTGATGCTCTGCGATGAAGGCCACCCCGCTGTGGGCAAGCCACTTGGGAGCCAGTTCGAAAAATTCAGGCGATAAATAGGCTTCAGCATTCTTTCGAGATGTGGTGTCCAGATAAAACTGGTGAAGCCGCTGCCAGATCGCGGGGGTCAGCTCATCGCCTCGAACCATTCTCTGAGTCACGCCCAATTGAGCCCCTGCTCGGCGTTCTCGTCGCACCTCTTTTCTGCGTCGCGACCGAAACCCACTCAGCCAATGATCGAATGACTCATAATTCTCATTGTCCCAATGGAATTGATGGGTCACCCGCCCCACAAACTCGGCCCTCTCGGAGAGCAATCGGTGCTCCTCTTGGGTGGTGAACAATAGATGAATTGAGTGGGCTTTTGTGGCGGTTGCAACCCCATGCATTCCATTGATCAGTGCGGTTTGAACCGCCGGATCTTGGGTGAGCAATCGGTGACCGCTGGACGGCGTGAAAGGCACTGCGCAGACCAGCTTTGGGTAGTACGGAATTCCCGCTTGTCCGGCGGCTTGTGCCCATCCCCAGTCGAAGATGTACTCGCCGTAGCTGTTGTTCTTAAGGTACAAGGGTGCCGCCCCGACCAAGGCTCCACCCTGCCGGGCCAGCAGGTGGACGGGCACCCACCCTGCTTGCCGTCCGACGCAGTTGCTTTCCTCGAGAAGGGCCAAGAAGCTGTGGTCGGTGAACGGATCGTTCGGGTCCACCAAGCTGTTCCAGTCATCTGCACTCACATCACCCATGCGATGGAGCACTTCAATCTCGATGGGGGGCGGCGGAGCGACACTCATTGCTCACCATTCCCGGCTGAGTGTCGATGTTTGACAGTGGCAGCGGCGACGCCCAGGACGATGATCAGCGCTCCTGCGGTTTCGCTCATTGAGGGCCACTCATCCAGCACCGCAGCACCCAGTGCAGTGGCCCCCACTGGCTCCAGCAAGATGACCGCTCCGACAATGGTGGCGGGAACGTATCGGATGGCCCAGGTGAACCCGATGTGGCCGACCAGTTGGGGTCCCAGGGCCATGGCGACAAGCACCCACCAACCATGGGGACCAATCACATCGAGGGGAGCTCCCGACAACAGAGCAAACCCAAGCAGCCAGGCGGCACAGGATGCACAAAGGAGGGCGCCGTATTGGCCCCAGTCTACGTGGGGTCGGATGGCTTGCCCGATGGTCAAGTAGGTGCCTGAGAGAACGCCGCCGGCAACGGCCAAGAGGTCACCCTTGAGGTTCGCCCCATTGGTTCCCGCATCGCCGCTGAAGCCCATCCAGGCCACGCCCACCAGGGCCAAAGAGATGCCCGCCCAGAACTTGGTTGAAGGTGGTTTCTTGAACAGTCCCCAGGACCACAGTCCGGCCCAGACCGGAGTCAGGCAGACCAAAACAGTGGAGCGCATCACCGTGGTGAGCTGAAGGCTGGCAAACCAAGCCCAGAAGTGGAGGGCGAGACACAGGCCGGCCCCGATGGTCCAGAGAAGGTGGAGGCGACTGGGTCGGCGTTCCTTTGTGGAAAACAAGGCGGGAGATAGGAAGGCCGCAGCGATTGCCGTGCGCCAGAAGGCGATGCCGATGGGGTGCATATCGGGCACCAAGCGGACCAGAATGGCTGCAGTACTGATGGCAGCGATGGATGCCATTAGTACGAACGAGACGCGGGGGTTCAGCATGTCGCCCTTGGGGACCGGTGTGGTTGGGGGCCTATGGTAGACCGGTTGGGCCGACTGTGCGAACTTGATTGTAGAGTGGGCTATGAATCGCTTTACGGGGCGGCGGGGTGGGCGGTCAAAGGGTGCGTTTGTTGCCAGCCCTGACTCAGTCCTCCAACAAGCTCGGTTTGCCCTTTGTTTCTGGGTTGCAGGTTTGTTTACAGTCCGCCTGGATGACATCTGCAGACACCGCTCGTGCCATATTTAGGCGCAGACAGGCTTGGATACACTCTCCGCTATCCATTGGGGGGATCGGTGGAGTCTCGGCAGGGACCTGAACAACAGTGGTGGGAGGCGGTTGGATCGGCGGCGAATTCAGACACGCGATGATCCCGAGCAACCCCAGCATCATTCTGTTGCTTCGTCGACGATGCCATCGGTCAACTCATCGTCGTATCCAGGGTCTTCCTGTTTCTCGAGCGATGGGTTGGGCATGGTCAGTATGGGTCCGTCTGGATTTGTGGAGTGTCCGCGTTCGGCCGCCGTGATGTTGACGTCGAAGGGTGGATGGGTGGGCACTTCTTCGGCTTCCACCAAGCTCGCCCCTTCTTGGAGCAGCGGCTCTTGGATTTCGAACACGGGTGTGAGTGAAGGCCCAGGCGATTGGTCTGAGGCCTCGTCGGGCGGGGGCACTTCGGCCGCGTTCGGTGGGTCGATGGCCTCCGTTCCATTTGTGATCTGGGCGGTGACTTCAGGTTCGTCGAGAATCGTCTCGGCGTCTGGGTCGGCTGACGGGGGCGTGAATGTGCGGGGTGCCGGGATGGGGCTCAGGGCGGTCTCGAGGGCGTACAAAGAAATCAGCACCAGCATCAGTACTGCTCCAAGGAGCGTGAGCCAGATTTCCGGTGACTCCCTGTCCTGAATGATGTGGACGGCAATCGGTATGCTGGCCAATGCGACCACCATGAACACACCGGTTCCGGCTCGCCTCACCTTCTTCATTCTTGGATCAAGATCTCCCATGCTGAACCTGTAACGCGAGGGTGGAGATGCGCTGTTTAGCGGACTGCAACAAGGCTTTCTTCGGGTGCTTCCTCGACGATATCGCCATGGTACAGAGGTACCCAGTACTTGTCTGGTGGAACGAGGATGGGTGCTGCTGCAAGCTTGATGGAGTCACCCCGCTTGACGATACAGCGGACCTTGGCCCGCTTGTCGAAATCGTTGTGGAGGCCCGGGTAGTCTTTGCGCACGTTCACGCCCATCTTGACTTGGATGGTCTCACCCTGGCGCCCGGGCATCTCGGCGCCCGCGTACCAGTATCCAATGAAGTCGCCATCTTTTTCGTAGGTGCAGCGGCCATTCCGCCAAGCGGGACCGTTGTGACGTTCTTCTGGAGGTGTATGGGCGTTCACAAATCCAGGCTCATCGGTGCTTGGAAGGTTTGCTTCGGCGACTTCGACTTCGACTTCGACTTCGACTTCGACTTCGACTTCGACTTCGACTTC
>CAWVVG010000069.1:0-11890 GCA_963932775.1 uncultured bacterium | reverse complement strand
CCGTCCCGTCGTACCAGGTCTCCGTGGCACCCGGATGGATCGACGAGTCGCCATCGTTGCAGTCAGTCCCGTCCGCCACGTACCCAGGAGGGCCAGCGCAGGCCTCATCACCAAAGGTGCTGCCCGCGTCACCGTAGCCATCACCGTCGGCATCTCGGTACCACTGCAGAGGGAATGGCGCGTCTTCTTCGTCAATGCCACCGTCACAATCGTTGTCGATGCCGTCGCCACAGACCTCCGCGTTGTCCGGGTTGACCAAGGGCTCACCATCATTGCAGTCACCATCGTTTGCGACCATCCCCCCGGGTTGGTCGCAGGCTTCCATTGTAGTCGCGGGGTCACCGTAGCCGTCGTTGTCTACATCCGCGTTCCACGGAACCCGGCCCACTGCATCCTCGTCCTCATCGTCGATGAGCCCATCGCAGTTCTCGTCCATACCATTGTCGTCGCACTGCTCTTCCACACCTGGACTGAACGCGTCGTTGGTGTCATTGCAGTCAAAGTCCTCACTTCCGTCGGAGTTGTAGTCCCAGTAGCGCACCTCTGTGTTGACCCAGTCCTCCGTGGAATAGTCAGCCCAGTATTCCAGCTGGAAACCGGTGCAGTCTGGGTCATCGAGATCGGTCAATCCGTCGAGATCGTTGTCGCAGTTATCGCTGCAAGGGTCCACCGATACGTCGGTCACGCAAACGTAGCCCTCAGGCTGCTCACACGAACGAATCTGGTCGAAAAAGGAGCCAAACCCATCGAGGTCTTGGTCCCGGTACCAGGTGCCCGCATCATAGGCGGTGCCCTCGTCGATGGTGCCATCGCAGTCATTGTCGACCGTGTCGCACATCTCGATGGCAGCAGGGAAAGCCGAACCATCCGTGTCGTCGCAGTCAGTCTGAATGCCCACAAAGCCCAAGGGTGGCTCACAGCCGGGTGCCGTCACAAGGGGGTCGCCGAAGCCATCACCATCCTTGTCTTCGTACCAAAGAGGCGCATCAAAAGCCGTGTCTTCGTCGATCTCAGCATTGCAATTGTTGTCGATGCCGTCACACATCTCGAGAGAGTCGGGATGAATGGATGGGTCTTTATCATTGCAGTCGGTGGTCTCAGGAAAGCCATCCTGATCCGCATCGAGAAATGGGGATTTCTCGCGCTTCTCATCATCGTTTCCGGCACAGCCAATGGCCATCAAACCCAACAAAATCACGAACTGACGCATGACATTTCTCCCTAAACCCTTGCGGGTTGACTTCGTGAACTTACACCCAAACTCAGTATATCGCGAGCCCAGATCCGCCAATTTCCCTTATAGGGCTGTGGAACCGGGGCTCCCGGTGTATGGTATTCGCGGACTCAACTGAGGCACAGAGATGAACAACCACCGAAAATCAGCCCCTTCACTCCTTTCTCGTCTTTCCCTTTTTGGGTGGGCGTTGGGACTTACTGCGCTGCCTTCAACCGCTATTGCTCAAGGGTATTCCACTGACATCGAACTGGTGCGCCCCGTCTATTCCCACAAGGGATTGCCCGGAATCGACACGCCATTGTTCGCAGCCCAACCCACCATGCGCGTGGGGCTGATGATGCAATATGAGCGCGACCCCGTAATTCTGTACCAATACGGTGAAGAGCTCGGTTCAGTCGTCACCCACCGGAATGCGATGGCTCTGGGGGTCTCGTATGACTTCACTCCTGCTGTGGGCGCGCGAATCATTCTGCCAATGGCCTTGCACAGTGGTTCAGAAATCCCAGAACTCGAAGCCGACGGGCTCGGTCTGGAAGACATGAGCATTGGTGCACGGTTCAGGGCCTTTCAAGTGGGTGGGTTGAGCTTGGGTGCCCGGGCTGACTTTACCGCACCCATTGGTTCAAAAGACTCCTTCCACGGTGAAGACGGTCTGCGTACCGGAGCCGGTCTGCTGGCCAGCTTTGAAGCCGGACCGGTCACCGTATTGTTCGACACAAACGTAATGACCCGAACCAAGCTCGAGCTTGCCGAAGACTGGTCCAATGGAACCCAGCTCGCTGTGAACACCGGTGTTCGGTACTGGATCCTGCCCGACCGAGTGGCCGTGTGGGTGTCCGAGATTTCCCGTGGCCAGTTCACCAATTTCTACAAGGGCGGCGCGGAGAACACCGTGGAGATGCTCGGTGGTGTGCAGTACCAGCCCGTCAACTACATGACCTTCCATCTCGGTGGTGGCGCGGGCTTGGCCGACGGAACCGGCGGAACCGCTCAGCGCATCACAATGTCAGCGAAATTCGTACCGATTCCCCCACCCCGCCCCGATTTTGTCGTCGAGGCCGAGGAGGAAATCTCATCGGGCCCACCACCGGACGTGTCGATCGAAGAAATTCTTACGATCGAGAAGAAGTGGAAGGATGGCGAGCTCGCCCGGGTCGAAGAAGAGGCCATCGTTATTCGTGACCCGATTCAGTTCGAGTTCAACACCGCAAACATTCTGCCAGAGTCGCTTCCCACACTTCAATTTGTGGCCAAGCTGATGAACGAGAACGCCCGCATCGGACACGTAGTCGTCGAAGGACACGCATCCGAAGAAGGTACATTCATCTACAACTACGACCTCTCCATCCGCCGAGCGCGGTCGATCTGGGAAGAAATCATCACCGCTGGTGTGCACCCATCTCGCCTGTCCTACCGAGGCATGGGGGAAGTTGCCCCGAGGAAGCTGGGTACCGAGGAATCAGACCTAGCGACGAATCGCCGCGTCGACTTCCACATCATCCACCGGTACAGCGAACTCGATGTGCTGCCCGACTACCCCGAGAACATCCAGCTTCCATGGTCTGGACGCGATGCCAAGGTCAAGACCCCAGAAGACATCGAGCGCAAGATGCAGGAAGACGAGATGCGTCGCCGCCGACAGCGGGACCTCGAGGGACTTCAGCAGGACGAAGCCCAAGGGAGCATCCCAGTGGTCGTTCCAGTTCCGGAAGCCCCAGAAGTGGACGTCGAAAGAATGGAAGAATCCGATGAAGATGCCGGACCGGAAGACCCCAGTGAAGATCCAGTGGAGACAGAGGACGATTCGACAAGTAAAGTTGAAGAACCCCAGCCTCCCGCCACGGCGGCTCCAGTCGACGAATCGAGTTCTACCGAGCCTGAAAAGACAACGGAGGAGTAAACCATGTTCGCATCTACTTTAGCCCTCATTTTTGCCTTCGCTGTACAGCCAGCCAATGCACAGTGCTACAACCGGCTCACGCAAGACCTGAATTGCAACGCAGTGGACGCGACGGATGAGGTAGCCGTCGATCTCGAAGATCCGCTGTGTGCCGAGACCGGCGACGAGCTCCCCGATGGCACGATCATCCCGTACCCAAACGCTGACTTCTACGTAGAATACTTCGCCTTTGGCTGCGAGCACTCTACGGCCGACATGGATGTGGATGGAGACGGGCTCTCCTTCGGCACGGTCACGTTTACCGACACCGATGGCCTGCCCTCCACGAGCATCTCCCTAGAGTGCGACAACTGTAAGGAAATCCCGAACAACGACCAGTCCGACCTGGACTGCGACACCTTTGGTGATGTCTGCGACAACTGCCCTGAGGTCTTCAACGACAAGCAAGAAAACTCCGATGGCGATCCGCTGGGCGATTACTGCGACAACTGCGTTTATGTTCCGAACCCGAACCAATCCGATCAAGACGGAGATGGCGCGGGTGATCTCTGCGACAACTGCCCGACCATGAACAACTCTGGCCTTGATGCGGACGGGGATGATGTAGGAGACGAGTGCGACAACTGCCCCTCGTTCGGCAACTCGTCCCAGCTCGACTCCGATGGAGACGGAATCGGTGATGTCTGCGACAATTGCTTCGAGATCGTCAATCCCTATGAACTCAATGCCGAAGGCGAGCTGTACCAGCCTGACACCGACTACGATGAAATCGGCGATGGCTGCGACAACTGCGAGACCATCCGAAACCCGAGTCAGCAAGATTCCGATGGCGACGGTCTCGGCGATGCCTGCGACATCTGCCCCAATGGCTACGATGCAGAGCAGACCGACAGCGATGGCGATGGCATCGGCGATGCATGCGATGTCTGCCCGGTACAGGTAAACCCTACCCAAGACGACACCGATGCCGATGGTGTGGGTGATGCGTGCGACATTTGTAGGATTAATCCCGACCCGGGCCAACAGGACCGAGACGGCGATGGCAAAGGCGATGCCTGCGATAACTGTCCAGCCACCTACAATGTAGACCAAGCAGATGACGATGGTGACGGCCTCGGTGACGCCTGCGATGGCATCCGAGAGCTTCGGGGAGCTGGCGCCCGGTGTGCTTCGGTGAGTCCCGCCTCAGGTGGACTTGCTCTGCTCTGCCTCAGCTTCCTCGGCCTCATCCGGCGCCGTCGAGACGAACAACCACAAGGGAAATGAACATGAAGACGTTCTTTACACTTGCCCTTCTCGCGGTTTCCGTGGATGCCAATGCCCAAGACGAGGGCTGCTACAACCGCTTGACTCAAGACCTCAACTGCAACGTTATCGACGAAGTAGATGAGGTGCCCGTGGATCTCGACGATCCAATGTGCGTGGCCAATGTCGATGAGTTCGGCAACCCATACTCGAACGCCGATTACTACGTCGAATACTTCGCGTTCGGGTGCCAGAATCCGATTGCGTGGATGGATATTGACGGCGATGGCTTCATCGGCAACGCCGGGATGGCCAATAATAATGGTGCGGTCACCATCCTCGACACCGACGGCCTGCCATCCACCACGCGCAGCCTCAAGTGCGACAACTGCGAGGGTGCACCCAACCCCGAGCAGTCCGATGTGGACTGCGATGGCATCGGCGACGTCTGTGACAACTGCCCAGAGATAGCCAACGAGGTCCAAGAGGACGAGGACAAGGACGGCATCGGCGACTACTGTGACAACTGCTGGGAGACCTCCAACGCCAACCAGGCAGACCAAGACGGTGACGACGACGGCGATCTCTGTGACAACTGCCCCACCGAATCAAATCCGGGCCAGGATGACTCCGACCAGGACTCCTTTGGCGATGTCTGCGACAACTGCCCCAACATCGGAAACCCAGCACAAATCGACTCCGATGGCGACTCTGTGGGCGACTCCTGCGACAATTGCCTTGAAGATATCAACCCGGATCAAGCCGACGACGACTTCGACGGAACCGGGGAACTGTGCGACAATTGTCCCGGGCTGGCCAACCAAAGCCAGGTGGACTCCGATCACGACAATGTGGGCAACGAGTGCGACAATTGCATGAACGCCTACAACCCAATGGTAGTCAATGAACTGACTGGGGAAACCTGGCAGCCTGATGCCGATGGCGATGGCATCGGCGATGCCTGCGATGGATGTCCGGAGCTCGGTGACGAAGACCAATACGATGAAGATGGCGATGGCATCGGCGATATCTGCGATGTGTGCCGCTTGGTTCCGAACTCAAATCAACAAGACCGGGACCAAGACGGACACGGCGATGCCTGTGACAACTGCCCGGCCGAAGCGAACACCGACCAAGCGGACAAAGACCAAAATGGCGTGGGTGATGTCTGCGATGGCGGACGTAAGCTTCGCGGTGCGGGCTCACGATGCGCATCGGTCAGCCCTGCATCCAGCGGCCTTGCACTGCTTGGAATCAGCTTCCTCGGTCTGATGCGACGTCGCCGAGAAGCCTGATCTCCGGTTACACCACCGGGATGCAAGAACTTCAGGATCTATTCATTGGTATCGCCGGCATGATCGGCGCTGGAAAGTCCACCCTGGCCACAAGCTTGGGTGAGCACTTGGATTTGCCGGTCTATTTCGAACCCGTACAGGACAACGCGTACCTGAGTGACTTCTATAAAGACACCAAGCGGTACAGCTTCGCCACGCAAATTTACCTTCTGAACCGGCGCTTCCAGCAACACCAGGAGATCATCTGGCGGGGTGGTGGCGGCGTGCAGGACCGAACCATCTATGAGGACTCGGTGTTCGCCAAGATGCTGGTGAAGCTCGACCTCATGGACCAGCGGGACTACGACACCTACCTCTCCTTGTTCCGCCACATGTCGAACTTCATGTGTCGCCCGAGCGTGATCATCTACCTCGACGTGAAGCCTGAGCGCTCCCTGGAACGCATCCATGAACGCAGCCGGGACGTGGAATCAGGAATCTCCCTCGAGTACCTCAAGGCCCTTTACCTGGGCTATGAAGAGTTCGTTACTGAGATATCCAGAACCATTCCAGTCATCCGAGTCGACTGGGACCGTTTTCACAGCGTGGACAACATCGCTGCACGAATTCAAGAGGAATACATGCGGGGCAGCTTCCTTCGTGAAGTCTCCTGGGACCCCAACAAGAGCTGAGCCAGTACTCAGTCTCGCTCGGCCTTCCGATTCCGTCCGAGTAGATCCCGCAAGACCTCCGGAACAGGCTTGTCCTCGTACAACATGAGGTAGACCTGTTCGGTGATCGGCATCTCGACCCCCGCCTCTATTCCCAGATTTCGGGCGCTCAGCGTGGTGGCCACTCCTTCAGCGACCTGGCCCAGTTCCGTGAGAATCTGTTCCAGCGTCTTACCCTCGCCCAAGCCCAGGCCCACTCGACGATTTCGGCTGAGATCACCGGTACAAGTGAGCACCAAGTCCCCCATTCCCGCCAACCCTGCCAGAGTGAGCGGGTTGGCACCACGGTGCACCGCCAGTCGGCCAATCTCGGCCAACCCTCTGGTGATAAGGGCCGCGCGAGCATTGAGGCCCGCTCCGATACCGTCCGCCACACCACACGCAATGGCGATCACGTTCTTCATGGCACCACCCAGCTCCGCACCGACCATGTCATCGGTGTGGTAGACCCGGAACGACCCTCCATGGAAGGCCTCCGCAACGACCTGCGCGGCAGACTCGTCATGACTGGCAACCACAACAGCGGTGGGTTTACCATCCGCCACTTCTCGGGCAAAGCTTGGGCCGGCGAGGGCACAAACCCTACTGTGCAGTGGCTGCGGCAGGACCTCCAGCAATACGTCGTACATGGTCATGAGCGAGCCATTCTCGACTCCCTTGCTGGCACAACACACAACCGCATGGTCCGCGATGTGGGGTCCAGCCAGGGCCATGACTTGTCGAATCGACTGGCTCGGCACCACGGCCACCACCAGGTCAGCCCCACTGAGCACTGTGGCCAAATCCGATGAACAACTCACCTGGTCGGGTAGACGCACACCAGGGAGGTACCGGACATTCTCCCGCGATGCCTCGATCGCTTCTGCAGCGGCGGAGGTTCGGGCCCACAGCCGAACGTCAGCGACGGAACGAGACACCTGCAGCGCCAGCGCTGTTCCCCAAGAACCTGAGCCGATTACGGCTACTCGCATATTCCCCTCCAGCCTCATCACTATCTCCAAAAGGTCGGAGTCACCTACTCAGCTTCTTCCCAGTGCTCGAAGAAATCCACCCTGTGCCGGTCAGTACTCGCCCGACGGGCACGGGGACGCGCCCACTCCCTTAGCAGCTTGATGTGCTCGTCCATGGTCACGGAGAGCGGAACCATGTCCCGGGCCGCCTCGACAAGGTCCGCAAAATTGAGTGCCCGTCCCTCCGAGAATGCTTGAAACAAAGCCGCTACCACCACCTGCTCGAGCTCAGCCCCGGAGAAGCGATCCGTCTCTTCCGCAACCTGAGTCAGGTCAAAGGCGTGGGGGTCGCGATCCCGCATTGAGATGTGAATCTCCAGGATCAGCAAGCGCTCATGAACATCGGGAAGGTCGACGAAGAAGATGTCATCGAAGCGTCCTTTTCGGAGGAGCTCTGGAGGTAAAGCGCGCACATCGTTGGCGGTGGCGACCACAAACACCGGAGCTTCTTTCTCCTGCATCCAGGTGAGGAACGTCCCAAAAGCCTGGCCGCCACCCATCTCGTTCATGGACATGAAGCCCTTTTCGAGTTCATCGATCCACAACACGACTGGAGCGAGGCGCTCAGCAATGCGAATGGTCGTACTCAGGCTCTCCTCCTCCCCTCGCTCACTCGAGAAGACTGCCGCGACATCCAGGCGAAGCAACGGCATCTTCCACAGGTCCGCGACCGCCTTGGCCATCAATGACTTTCCGCACCCTTGAACACCCAGTAAAAATAGACCCTTGGGTTGAGGCAAGCCAAACTGTCGGGCTTCGTCGCTAAAGCCGCGCCCCCGTTGCTCGAGCCAGCCCTTGAGGTTGTCCATCCCGCCAACATTGTCGAAGCTCACGCCACCGTCCCAGAATTCCAGGTACCGACTGCGCCGAATCGCTTGGCGTTTTTCTTCAACAAGTGTCTTTAAATCTGCCTCTGTAAAGCCGGACCCCGCCATCATGACGCGCGCCAGCAGCCGCTTGATCTCTCGCTGGGTCAGCCCCAGGCAACCGTCTACAAATCGCCAGAACCGTTCACCAGGAACCTCCAACTGCTGGGCCTTCAACAAGGCGGCAAGAAGCTTGCCCACTTCGTCGCGCCCTGGGAGTGGAATGTCAATGACGGTGACTTCCTTCTCAAGTTCCGTTGGGACTCGGGCATCCACGCCCACCAAGAAGACGGTCTGTTGCTTCGGCCCAACCCCCTGAGCCAGGTCCCGCAATTGGCGACGAACCCTGGGTTCAGTCCACCATGCTGCAACATCGAAAAGGATCACAAAGGCGGTTCCTTCCAGCGCACGGAGAGCAGCTATGGCTGCAATCAGATCCGTGGTTCCTTCGAACGCGCCATCTGGCCCCGACAATCCGTCGGTTGCCCGCCACTTGAAGATCGGTCGGCTCTCGGCCACTCCCAGGCGATCCAAGGCAGCCTCAACCCGTTCCTCCTCGTGGGTCACAAGCTGGAGGAGCGGGTACCTGGCCCGCACCAAAGTCAGAATTCGGTCCATCACTTCGCGCACCGCCACAGGCTACCACCGGAGAGAGCTCTATGGGTCTGAGCACTTCAATCCGATATCCTCTGAAGCGATGTCTCGACCCATCCCAAACTTGGTTCCACATGCCGTTGGATTGGCCTTCGCGCTGTTGTTTGCGCTGCCTGTGCTACCAGCCCCCACCCAAATGGCCCTGGGTGAAGCATGCGGTATGGCTGGCAACGACCTGTGGTCGATGTGGGCATCCGTTGACGGCGCACAATGGGAGGCAGGGCAACTGGGGTTTCCCGCGGCCGCATCCAGTCCAGATGGATTCGCCCCGGCAGTTTGGTTGCTCGGTCACGCTCTGATGCCCGTACTGGGCAATCCCATTGCCGTCTGGAACACCATTATTCTCATGGGTTTCATTGCCCTGGTCCTGGGAACGATCGCGCTGGGACGCAGGGTAAGTCCTGATGCACCCAATGTCGCCCAGCTCACGCTGGTCTTGGCTGTAGTCGGCGCGACAGCATGGTCGCCGCTGCTTCGTCAGCTTGGCGCAGGAGTGATGCCCCTGATGTTGGTTCCGGCAACCTTGGCACTGGTGCACGCATGGGTTCAGCCCCAATCGTCATGGACCACCGGTGTGGCCGCTGCAGCAATGTTTACCCTATCCACCCTGGGCCACTGGGGGGGCTCGGTCCTGGTCCTTCTAATGGTGCCACCCATGGTTGTGGTGATCGCTCAACACCTTGAAGGTCGGCAGGCATGGCGCAGAGCATTTGGCGCACTGTTTCCTGGCCTGGTGATCGGTATGCTTCACATTGTGAGCTCCCACCACCATCTCCCGGGTCTGCCCATCGAGGCGGGTGACATCGGTCCGGCATGGATTCACCAAGTGGGAAGCGCGCTGGTTCTGCCCGCCACCGCTGCCGTCGCCCTCCCCTCCTTGGGCATGCTCCTGTTGGCACTCGCGGGTGTCTCGGCCCGCCCCAGAAGTACGGCAGGATGGCTACTGACCGCCACATGGGGAATCTTATTGGCGGCGGGAACCGTGGGTGGAACCCCAAGCAGAATCTTGCCAGTCAATCACCTGGTCGACAACATTCCATTGCTCGAGAACCTCTACGGCTGGTGGGCCGTCGCTCCCCTTGTGGCCATTCCCTTGGGCATCGCAGCCATGCGGGGAGTAGAAGCGCTCCACCGGGCTCGCCGAGATGCCCTGGCGTGGGCTGTGCTCGGCCTTTCGCTCGTAGACCAAGCAATTCCTGCCGCAATGGTGACCTCACCTCAACGAATTGCTCCCAGGCCGTCTGCAGCGGTACAGACCGCTCTGTCGAGCCTACCTGCAGGCGGCGTACTGCAGCTACCGATCGAGACGGAGGATTGCACCCTCAAGGGCAAGCACCGACTGTGGCAGCGCTTCCACCAGCGCCCTGTCTCAACCGCTGGATTGGATGGAAAGGATGGTGGACTTCAGGTGAGCTACATCGCGCGCATCTCGAAGGACCTGGCGAACAACCCACCACCCCGCGCGAGCGCCGATAGCCCGCTCAATCCGCGGGTATTTATGTGCGCTCAGGCCGATATAGCGACGCTCATCGATCTCGGCTTCGCCGCGGTGAGCCTGGATCTCCAAGCAGGGGCTCACCCCGCCCTGTCGGAGTCACTCGAGATGGTACTCGGTCCTCCTATGCTCCAGGATGATGAGGCCATGGTGTGGGCACTCGCTGATGTGGCACATGCCGACACCCTACAGCCATGCCCACTGCCGATCATCCAATAGACCCAACGACTCAGACCAGGTCAGAGAACCGGTCCTTGTGGTGATGGAACACCGAGTAACCAATGATCAAACAGAGCACCGATACGACCACTGACAAGATGATTGAGTGCGGATGTGGGAAGCGATGGTTGAGTATCAACTCTTGAATGACCCCGACCAAGTGAGCGAGGGGATTGAGCTGAAGGACCACCTTAAAACGCTGAGGGTAGACGCTTGCCGGGTAAAAAATCGGGGTCATGAACATCAGCAAGAGCAAGATGCCCTGGAGCCAATGAATCGTGTCCCGAAAGTAGACATTCATTGTGGCGAGAATCAGTCCGAGGCCCAGCACCAGCATGGTCTGGACCGCAACGATCAACGGTACCAACGCCAAGTGCCAGCTCAAACCATGGCCCAAGACGATCGCTGCACCAACCAGCACACCCAAGCGAATGAACTGGTTTAGCACCGCACTCGCGATCAGATGGGCCGGCAATATGATCGCAGGAAAGTTCAGCTTCTTAATCAGATGGGCATGCTCGCGAATCGAAGTGGTGGCTTGGGTAAGGCCCTCTGAAAAGGCCATCCAGACCACCATGCCAGCAAACAAATAGAGCGCGTAGTTGGACCAGCCACCTGCCGGATGAAACTTCACACCGATCAAGACATGGAAAACAAATGTGTAGGTGAGCAACTCCAAGAGCGGAGTGATGACCGTCCAGAAAAACCCAATGGTGCTTCCGGTGTACCGGTGGCGCAAGTCCTTGAGCACAAAGGTCCACATCAAACTCCGATGGGTCCACAACTGAAAGAGACCACCGGTAAAGTGGTGGCCCTCTGCCTCTGTGCCGTAGACGGTCTCAGTGGTATCACTTGGCTGACTCAACATGGCGTCAGGGTATCCCAAATGCTCATTCAAGGGCCTGAATGGGCTCGCACATTCGTTGAATAAATGGCATTTCGGGTTCGAGTTCCTCGATGGTCCACCCCATCGCCTTGGTGATGGCCGGCATCTTCGGAACCAGGTTGAGGGGATTGAGACGCCGCTTCATCGAAAACACATGATGGGCGTAGGGTAGGTTTCGGAGCACATTGGGGCGAACGATCTGCTGAATGGGAAGAAGGGTGAGGTTTCGAGCCCGTGGCGCGAAACAGTCCATCGCAAATACGAATGGATTTCTACGATCAATTCGACCCTGCATGACTTCGTGGTAGGCCGGTCGGCAAGGAAGGTTGTTGACGATTCCGCCTTCCAACAGACGGGTGATTCCAGTCTGGCC
>CAWVVG010000068.1:0-11964 GCA_963932775.1 uncultured bacterium | reverse complement strand
TTGGCCTTCAATCCACACGGCGCCTCAAACCCAGCAATCCGTCAGGGATGTAAACATCCGAAGGGTCCGTCGACTCCGGCGCCAATCCATAGCGACGGCGACGGGCCAACAAAGGAATAACCAAGAAGGTCACCGCTGCCGCAACAAGCATCGCACCGGCGGTCAATACACCCACATTCTTGAGCGGCCGTGCCTCCCCCAAGGTCAGCACGAAGAACCCAACCGCGACCATGACTGCATTGGTCCACACCGCAGGGCCCACCCTTGCCGTAGAGCGAAGAGCCGCACACCCTATGGGCTCATCATCGTGCGCATACCACGCACTCAGTACATGAACCGCATAATCCACACCGGCACCGATAATCAGGCTCGCCAGCATCGATGTGCCGATGTCGAGGCTGATGCCCAAGGCTCCCATGGTCCCGTAGATAATGAGCAACGTGAGCGCGGTTGGCGCGGTAGCCAGCAGCCCCACCCGAATGCTTCTAAAGGCGATCGACAAGATGACTGCGACGAGTCCCATGGCGAAACCAAGGCTCTTGAATTGGTTCGCCGTCACGCTCCGACTCAGCCCCCTGTGCATGACGGGCAATCCGCTGACCGTGTACTTCATCACTGCCGGGTCGGAACCGTCGACCACTCCCACAGTCTCAACGTTGCGGTCCAATAGGTTCGTACTCAGCCGGGCCGACAAGCTCGGATTCAGCGCAATACCCAGGCCACTTGCGATGGTCTCAAGCGACGCTTTGGCTTGAGCATCGGCCCAGGCCTCGTCGAGAGGCGCGCCTAAGGACCACCCGATATCTGCCACACTTGTATCGTCAGCACCCAGGTTCATTGCCGTCGCGACAGCTCCGTCAATGCTCTGAGGCGAGGGACTCGCACCCAAAGCAACCACAGCCTCCGCGATGGCTTGGGCGGTCTCAGGGCTCACAATCACCATGGCCTCCGTTGACCGAAGGTAGGTCTCGATAGCCGCCAAGACTGGTGCTGGGTCCGGGGGCTGCACAGGCCGGTTGACCGCCGACATTACCGCATCCAAGCTTGGGTCAAAGCGTGCCTCTTTTAGGTCTCGGTGCAGCCGCACACTCAAGTGCTTCAACACCTCGGGCTGCGTGCTCGCATTGACGCCCACCACCTGAAAACGCGTAAACCAGTCCTCCGCGACTATGGCCTCTACGGCCGACAACAACTCATCGATGTCTGCCGCGCGGTTGGTGCCCATGGTCACATGCATCAAGGCTCGTGTGCGTTCCTCATTGGCCAGCTGACGCACAGCAGGATTACCGGTCAAAAAGCCCATCAAGGACTCAACCTTGGCCCGGTTGTCGGGGATCCGCTGCTGACCCTCCATCATCTGATTGAGCAGGGCCACAGGCTGCCCAATGTGCTGAACACGGGCCACGTGGTCCAGCTCACCAATGCGCTCAGCGAGCTCCCTCACCCGCCGAAGCTGGACGGGGTCTCGCAGGTCGGCCTCCACCAGGACTTGAATGAACTGAGAACCGCCGAAATGCTCGGTGAGAAATTTGTCCGACAGGTCCGGAAGGGTCCCCTCGCTGTAAAAGGCCGACTGGTCTACGCGGCTGGTCACGCTCCCGCTCAACACTGAGCCCACAATGACCAAACCCACCACCAATGCAGCCACCTTCCGTTTTTGTCCGAGCAGCGAGGCGGTGGTCCGCATCAACAGATCGATGGCGAAGGGCTTGGCTGACGTCATCCCTTGGAGGTCCAGCAACACCAGTACCGCAGGAATGAACGTCAAGGAAAGCACGAGTGTGGCCACGATACCGACGGCAGTGAAGATGCCAAAAACACGAAGGGGTTCGATGTCCATGGCCACAAACGACAGCAAGCCCACCGCAGTCGTGAGTCCAGCTGTCAGCACCACAGGGCCAGTTCCAACCAAGGTTCTGCGCACCGCAGTCGGACAGTCCGTGACCTGTGCATGGGCGTTGAATCGACTCAGAATATGAATCCCGTAGGCGCTGCCAACCGCAAACAGGATGATGGGCATGGACCCCAGTACGATGTTGAGCGGGACATCAAAGATCACCATGCTGGCACGGGAGATCAGAATTCCAATGCCCGTGGACAGCAGGCCCAGGAGGGTTCCCGCCAGATCACGAAAGGCGAACACCATGATCAGCATGATGGCCGCCACTGCCCACGGGCTCAGACGACGCAGATCTTCCAAGGTGGTCTGGAAGATGTAGGTAGAGATAAATGGGGCGCCTCCCCAGTAGATGGACTCCCCGGGGAACTGGTCAGAAACGATTCTCTGAATGTCACCGGCCACAGTCTGGGGGTCGGCACGGAATCCAGCGAAGGCCACGACAACCACCGCAGTACCGTCCTCAGAGACCAAGCTGCCTCGTATGTGATCTCGGGCCAGGACACTGGCGCGCAACGCCGCCTGCTCAGCTGCCGTCTTGGGTATCGCCGGCACCAACATTCCAGCGACAACTCCCCCCATCGGGTCCTCATGAAAGTCTGTCACATTGGTGATGCTCAGCACGTGGCCCAGATTGGGCAATGCGCTCAGCGCAGTCGTCGTAGCCTGAAGCTTGATTAGAAATTCTGGGTCGAACACATCGTCCGTCTCAATCCCAACCAGCGCCGCATCCAGGCCGCCGAACTCCTTATTGATGGACTGGAAGGTCGCAATCTCCGGATTGTCGGCCGGCAAAAAACTGAGAACATCATCCTCTTGTTTGAGCTGACCGGCCAAGCCCCAGCTCAGCGCCGTGACCACCGCAACCGCGATGACGATGCCCCACGCGCAGCGGGTGTCGGTGACAAAATCCGCCAGGCGTTTCATGAGGGGGGTGAGTTCCGGTGGGTGCGATGCATTGAATCAGAGCCAGCGTACCAAGAGAGCGTCGTCTTGAGGGATCAATCCACCATGAAACAGTACGAAGGGAACTCAGATGGCAATCCTGCGAGCTCATACGGCAGGGGGTCCACGCCTTGTGGGTGGTCGGAGAAGAACTGAAACGCATAGGGCCACACTTCTGGGGCGAGTGCATGGCCCAGCCCATGGTCACAACCAACGATAAAGTGGCCATCCTCAGACAAGGTGTCCATCATCGACCGGGCCAGCAGGTCGAAGTCTTGGTCCAAAATAAAGTCATCCTCACCGCCCCAACTCACAACCGTCGGTATGGGCTGCCAGCCCTCCGCCTTGAAATTCATCAGGCCACCAGAGAATGGCGCTGCTGAGGCCAACACATCACTGCGGGTAAGGACCAGTGTTCCGGTGAATATGCCTCCAAGGCTCATTCCCATGGCATGAACCCGCTGGGGGTCGATGTTGTATTGATCGGAAACGCAGGTGAGCAGATCATCAAACAAGACGACATCTTGGTTGTAGTTGGGTGCACCAATCGGATCCCAAGCCGCCTGTCCACCCCGGTCGAGTGCCTGGGGCGTGATGATGATGTGACCGGTCCGGTTGGCTTCCTCGAGCAGGTTCTCAGCACTCAACATCCCATCGATGCTGCCGCCGATCCCATGGTAGTTAAATACGACCGGTGTAGGGGTGGAGCCGTCATAAGCATCGGGGAGGTCGAGTTGGAACTCCCGCTCTTGACCCGCGGACGGAAAGTCGTCCGTACGGCCCTCAGTGACCACCGGGCAGTCGACAATTCGGGGCGTGTCCTCGAGAAGCACTTCCTCGCAAGCACTCGGCGTTCCAAGGATGCGGTCTTCCCACTTGACGGTGCCAAATGTACTCCCCTCAAGGTCCATAGAGAACGATGTGATGGCCCCATTCACGTCGCCACAGATCATCGAATCGCTCAGGACCTTGCCCTCCATGACGGCATCGAGTTCCACCATTCCACCCGTAGGCGAGAAGTCCGCTGGGAGTATGAATGGGCCCCAGTTCACGGAGAGGCTGCCGTCTGCTCCAACGGGAACCGCCTCGGCCGATGACATCGGTTCGCTTACATCGCCATCGGCATTGACCGCCCTCATGATGATGGAATCAATGGTTCGGGCATCGTCGTCGTCCGCGCTCATGCTGACCTCGAACTGCAGGCCCACCACCAGGCCAGCAACAGCACCGACCGCAAAGCCCGTGCTGTACAGCCCATTCAAGATTGGCAGTTCTTCGACCTCCGGTTCACCGCCCGTATCGCCGGTGACGATCACCGCGGTGTCATCCTGAGAGACTGTTTCTTCTTTCGTGGAGTCACACCCCATCAACAAAAGCAAGGCCAATACGCATCTATTCATTTCGTCTCCTGCATCACCAACGGGTACCACACCCAGCAGCCCTGTCCAAGCACTCGCTTGCCTCGAGCCTCCAGATCCGGTACCAACACCGGAACACGGAGCCTACATGTCTGCCCCAAACACCGCACTCACCAGCGCAAAAATCCTCGTCGGATTGAGCTTTGTGCTTGCTATCTGCAACATCGTCGTCGCTTTTGCACCCGGAGGCTTTGGTTTCTTCACGGTATTCGTGGCCGCTGTGGGCGTGATGATGGGTGGCACGGCAGCCAAGTACGGCATGGAACGCGCGGGGCTGTGGGCCTCTCGTGCAAACGGCATCGGCATCTTGGTGTACATCGTGTACATGGTGAGCTTCATGCCCACCCAGACCGCCATGTATGAATACTGGGGCACGGTAACCGAGACCGGTGTGCTCGAAGACCAATCTGTTTTTTCCAAGAAGGTTCAGTCTGCGGGGCCCGTGCAAGGCATCCGAATGACGGTTGCCCCCTGTGAGAACGAATGGGTGATCCGGACTACCGGAAAGCCCATCGCACAGATTGGGACCTACGTCCCCACCAAATCCACCCGCGAGTGTCTGAGTCAAATCAAGGTAGGCGACCGGGTAGACATGTCGATCCGGGTCGAGATCCGCTCCGTGACCGGTGCTCCCAAGGCCTTCCAAGCGATTCAAGTCGGACCCTGTGCCTTTGATGAGACCGACGTGGGCGCCGTGGTCAAGGCCGACGCCTGTTCAAGCTGGTTCTAAACCTGCCCCGCTGCCAGGATTCCCTGACCGAGTGTGAATCCACCCGCCGGATGCATCCCTGCACCGCCGAGCCACAGACCGTCGATGCCGGACTTGTATCCACTCAACATGGGGTGGGGCCTGAAACTCAGAAACTGGTCGAGGGCAAACTCACCATGAAATAGGTGGCCGCCCTCCAGTCCGTATGTGGACTCAAGGTCCACCGGTGTAATCAGCTCTGCATTCGAGATGAGCGATGCATCAGCGCGCTCCCCGAGTGTGTCCAGAATGGTCTTCTGCAGTGAAATTCTCGCCTCGTCGGACCATCCACCATCCAGATCATGGGCCGCACCGAACACCAGTGCATTCAGCGTCTCGCCCCGTTGACGAATGAGCATGGCGGGGCGGCTCGGTAGGCGACGATGCTTGGCATCATCAAAGGCACGCTCAAGGGCTGTTGTGTCGTCCACAACAACCACGCGCTCGGCCCCACCGAACAAGGGGGAAGCCGCCGTAGCCCGCCACTGAGCGACCACTCCTCGGCTGCGAATGTTTTCAACCGCCATGTCCAGGCCGAAGGGAAGGGCTCGGTGTCCCACCAGACTGAACATTGTGTTCTTCAAGCCGATGGTACTGAGCACCACATCAGCCCTTAGCTCGGCGCCGTCATCCAAGGTTACCCCGACCGCACGGCCTTCTTCTACGATGATTCGCACCACCCTGGCCTCGGTCCGAATGTCGACACCCGCACCGTTGGCCCGACGAACCAAGGCGTTGAGCAACCCCTCCATTCCGCCTTCGATTTCTTGCCCAGACAATGCATGATGGAACAACACCGCGAGCGCACTGGTGGGAGAGCGTGGGCCCATCCAAGTTCCGAGGAGTGCCGGGGCTATCAAGGCCGCCTGAGTGCTGCGATCGATGCCCGACTCGTCGAGCCAGTCCTCCGCGCAGAGAGGACCGATGCGCGCAAGCTCAAACCCCTTCGCTCTGCCGAGCTTGGCCATCGGCAAAGCCGAACCCAACAGCTGAGTCCAGGCAGCACCCAGTCGAATGTTTGGCGGAGCCGATGCGCTGAGTTCACGAATCAGTGGAGTAAAGGTCGCCACCTCGCAGAGCCAAGCAGCCATCGCAGGCTCATCGTGATCAATCGTGTGATTTCCAGTAGAAGTGGCGTGTACAAGCGGTGCTGCATCGACCCACTCAAGGTCCAACCCAAGCGCTTCAACCGCCCAGGGCTGTACCGTAGCGGTGTCGTCCAAGACTGCACACCGTCCGCCCAGCGTGCACTTGCCCTCGAGCAAGGTCACCGACCGTCCTTTGGCCGCCAAGGTGATTGCTGCTGCGAGTCCGTTGGGACCTCCGCCGATGACGAGTGCTTTGCCCATTAGCACGCCCCTCCCTTCAAAATTTCCTGCGCGGCGAGCTGTCCTGGTGCACCCATGACCCCACCTCCTGGATGAGCACCGGAGCCACACAACCACAGCTTATGAATCGGCGTCTTGTAGTGGGCCCACCCCGATACCGGGCGCTGAAAGAGCAGCTGCTCTAAGCTCAGTTCACCGTGGAAAATATTGCCCTCCGTTAGCCCAAACTCCTGCTCAAGATCCCAAGGGGTGAGCACCTGCCTATGGAGAATGCTGTCTTTGAGGGTCGGGCAATAGTCGGAGAGGGTGTCGATGACGGCATCCCCAAAGGCCTCCCGCTTCTCGGGCCAGTGTGAGGGGCCTTCCTTGATGTGGTATGGCGCGTACTGCACAAATATGCTCATCACATGCTTGCCTTCGGGAGCCATGTCTGGGTCCAGCACACTCGGGAACACGATGTTCATAAAGGGCTTCTTGGAGAAGTCGCCATACTTGGCGTCGTCGTAGGCCCGCTCGAGGTAGTCGGTGTTTGGTGCGATGGAGATGTCTCCCCGCATGTGCATTCCGATCCCGGGTCGACTGCTAAAGTCTGGGAAACGGTCCAAGGCCAGGTTCACCTTGCCGGAGCTTCCTCGAAGCTTGTAGCGCTTGAGTTGGGTGACGAATTCCGAGGGCAATTCCTTCTCGCCCACCAGGCCCAAGAAAGTGAGCCGAGGCTCGGCCCCGCTGATCACAATCTTGGCACTGAGTTCGGTCCCATCTTCGAGCACGACGCCCTTGGCCTCACCACCGCGAACGGTGATCTGCTGGACCCCGGCGTTGGTCCGAATCTCTGCTCCAAAGTGCTGTGCGGAACGAGCGATGGCCATGCTGATGGCACCGGTACCGCCGCGAGCAAAACCCCAAGACCGAGAGGCCCCATCAATCTCGCCCATGTAGTGGTGAAGCAACACATAGGCCGTTCCAGGCGACTTCACGCCAAGCATGGTGCCGATGATGCCGGAGCAAGCCATCGGCGCAATGAGCTCGTCGGTCTCAAACCACTCAGACAAAAAGTCCACCGCCGACATCGTCGTCAGCTTGTACTGAAGCAAGCCCAGGTCATCACCGAGATCTCGGAATCGCTTTCCAAGCTTCAGCAAGCGCGTCAGTTCCTTGGGCCACAGGGAGCCTGGGTCTGGAGCTTTTTCGTCGATGATGGGCTTGGCAAAGCGTGCCAACTGCCCCATGGCTTTGCCAAACAGCGGGTAGACATCTGCATCTTTGGCCGAGAACGCAGCGATCTCTCTGCGGGTCTCCGCAGGGTTCGCAGTGCGCAGCAAGGAGCGCCCATCTGGATAGGGCGAGAAGGTCGACTCGAGGGGCAGGACATGGAGGCCGAAGCGGGCGAGCTTGAGATCCCGGATGATCTGCGGGCGCAACAGGCTCACCACATAGGAGCAGACGCTGTACGTGAACCCTGGATAGATTTCCTCACTGCACGCCGCGCCTCCGAGCACGTGGCGCTTCTCAAGCACGAGTACTTTGCGCCCAGCCTTCGCGAGGTAGGCGGCACAGACCAAGCCGTTGTGCCCACCACCCACAATGATGGCGTCATATTGTTGGCTCATGAGGGTGCCTCCACTGGTGCGGCAGTTGCCGCTGAATCAAGCTTGGCACCGCCCGGGGTGCTGCGCTTCCGTTCCGGGTCAAAGAACGGCCGCTGTACTACCGTTACCGGTAATGTCTGCCGCTCAAATTTGGGTGTGTGCTCAATCCTCAGCTCGGTTCCGATCAGATGATGGGGACGCCGAACTTGGGCCAGAGCTAGGTACCGTTTGGTGGTGGGAGACCACGTAGTAGAGGTCGCCTGCCCCACCTGATTCCCTTCTTCGTCGTACACCGGCACCGATGCTCGGCAAGCCTCGGGCGCCAGATGGGGTGGGACCCCCGATTCTTGGTACAGCCCCTCAAGGGCCTCCCAGTCGATCTCGAGGCCGACCAAGTCCCACGTTGAGCCGCGCTTGCGTTCTGCTTGAATGGCCGCTTGGCCGATGAACGGCGCCCTATCCAGGTCGACGGTCCAGCCAAGACCGGCATCGTCAGGCGTGGACTTGAGCTCGTCGATAATGCACTGATGAGCGCAGACGTAGTCGATGCCTTGGAGCACAAACCCGGCCTCAATTCTGGCCACATCCAGGGCATCGAGGCCCATGGGTATCAGGCCATGAGGAGCGCCCGCAGCCATGATGCCGTCGTACAGCGCAAGCGCATGCTCATTGTCACAGAAGATCTCGTACCCAAGGTCGCCGGTGTAGCCGGTGCGAGAGACCCAGGCGGGGACACCACAGACCACGGTCTTGCGGACCCGAAAGAAGCGCATGCGGTCCATATCGAACTCGGTAATCCCCTTGAGGATCGCCCGGGCTCGCGGGCCCTGAAGCGACAACCCACACAGCTTCTCGGTGGTCTCCTCGAATTCCACGTCAAAGCCCCGACTGTGGCGGATGAACCACCCCAACCACGGCTCAGAGGACGTGCAGCGATAGTGGTCCGGTCCCAGCCGCGCCACGGTTCCATCGTCCAGCATCCAGCCGTTCTCATCGCACATGGCGCTGTACACCACCCGGCCAACGCCGATGGCGCTGATGTCCCGGGTCCAGATCCGTGACAGGAACTCTCCGGCATCGGGTCCGCGGACATCGTATTTGTACAGCGGCGTCACATCCAGTAGGCCCGCAGTGCTTCGAATAGCAAAGACCTCGGCTTCGGAGTGAGGGGTGTAATGGCACACAGCTGCGTACCCAGCCCATTCCTTCCAGGCAAAGCTCGTACACAGCTGACTTGTGCGGGGATGAAAGGGTGTGGTTCGCATTGGAGTCACGTACTGAGCCACATCCATCTCGGCCACTTCAAATGTGCGGCCACGCCAGAATTACCAACCCAGGCCCTGTACTTGGAAGGAACCGCCAATGGTTCCATCTGGGTTGACGCTTGGGAGCGCCATGACCATCCAGTCCCCGGGGAGATCGACGCCTCTCTTGAGCCCGCTGGCCGCGGCCTTAGCACCCCGTTTCTTCTTCAGCTTGGGGGCCAGCACAGCACCCGCGCCGAGTCCTACGGTACTGCCGATAAGGGCTCCACCAGCGATCAGCTGCTCATCCGAATTCGCGAGCATGACTGTGAGCGAACCCAAGGTTCCACCGGCCACACCAAACAACTGAGGAAGGAACGTATCCTTGGGATCGATGCCCCCGTCCTTCGAGCCGTAGTACGCGGCCCCCGCAATGCCCAAGTCCATGAGACCGGTCGTGACCAGCGCCGCATCCTCGAGGGCCAAGTCCTGGGGAATGACCAGCTGAGTGAGGGAGCCATAGTACGCACCCCAACCGGCACCAGTGGCCATAAACAGGGTCAGATCGGGGTCCAAACTACGGGAGCCGCTGGTGGCCAACAAGCCACCGCTCACACCGGTGAATACCAGCTTCAAGACTCCACCCATGGTGTCCCCAGAGACGATGTCCTCTGACATCAGCTTGACGCCGATGGCACCGGTATTGACCGAGGCAACGAAGCCGCCGAGTGCGGTCGCGCCCAGGTCTCCGACAGACGGTTCAAGGGTCCGCGATGCCAAACCACCGCCCACCATTCCCAAAACACCAGCGCCCATGATGACCCGAGCGTGGGCATCCGACCCGCGGTACTTCGGTGCGAAATCACCCACCGAACTTCCGGCCAGATGTCCCAACAACGCGTAGTTGGCCATCAACGCCGATGTGTTCAGACTCGGATCCAGGTGATGGGCGCCCACGAGGCCACCCACAAAACCCAACTGCCCAGTCAGGGGGGCCAGATCATCGGTCCATTCCTCGTCAAGCCCAAACAAGGGCTCCGCCATGACCCCTATCGCCAGAGACTCCGCTCCAATCACACCGGCAAAGGCCGCTTGATTCGCGCTCGGCTCCCAGGCGTCTTGCACCAACGTTCCGATGCCCAGGCCAGCCGAAGCCCCAACCAAGATTGCGGCGGAAGGTTCGGAATGGTCGCCTTGAGTTGCCAGTTCGTAGATTGTGCCGGCCATTATCATCCCCATGACCCCGGTAGCGTTGGTTTCCCACACATTGCCAAAATTGGGGTTTCCGGCCATGGCCTTAAAGCCAGAGTATGCGCCACCGCTCGCACCGATGACCCGAACGAGAGCGTCCATATTGTCGCTGTCGAGACTCAGGGTGTCGTTCACCAGTCCGGAGCCGATGAGCCCCCAGGCCACGTTGCTGGAGTAGCGCAGACCTTGTCCTTGGCTGATCGGGTTGTCTTGCAGGTAGAAATAGGAGGTACCCGCACCAATGGCCGCACCACCCAGGGCACCGACGACCTGACCCGCGTCCGTTTGCCCCCAGGTTCCCACCGCATTGAGCAGGACTCCACCTGTGATCGCGCTGGCACCCACACCCATCACCATTCCGCCGAGGTCTCCGACGGATTGGGGCGCACCGCCCTTCGTCTTCAAAAATTCCGCAAAGTGGGTCTCAAGAGTGGCCCGTGCAAGCTCAATGGTCTTGGAGGCCATGTCTTTGTTCGTTGCGATGGCAAAGAGCGCCTCCCCTGCCACATCTGAGCCTACAGCCGCCAGTCCTGAGAGCGCAGCAGCCTGATTGGCAGGCATGTACGCTTCACGCACAACGCGTTCCGCCAGCAGCGGTACAGCAGCATCGCCCCAATGATGGGCCACCTTGATCACGGCATTTCGAACTCCGAACCTCTGCGACCGCGCCGCTGCATTCAAGAATCCAATGGCCTTGGGATTGGGCGATTCAGCCAACGCGACAGCTGCCGCCTGCCTTTGCTCCATGACGGCGAAGGGGTCCACCAACACGGTACCCAGGTCCAACAGAGACCGCAGCGCAGCAATCTCAGCCTGATTGGCACCGCCCGAGGCTTGGGCCTGCGCGAGCTGCGCCTGCAGTGCCGCCACCTCTGGCTCCATCACATCACTGTCTTGCGCCCATACCGGAGCACAAAAACCCAAAGTAAGCCAACAAACCATGGTATTTCTAGTCATCAAAGCCCCTAAATCAAATTTGTCCGCATCCTTAGCACACTTCTCCACTACTGGAGGCTCCATGCCATTGTTTGCCTTTGTTGGAGCGTTCGCCTTAATGAACGCCTGCAGCTCTCCAAAAGACGCTGCTGTAGCACCCTCAGAGCCCACCACCGATACAGCGGCTGAACCCCAAGACTCCGGGGGCCTGGACTCCGCGCCTCCGCCCGATTCGGGGCAGCCTCCAAGCGATGAGGACGACACCGGTTCCAGCGTTCCAGCCATCGAGGGCCTCAGTTTTGATATGGAAGCCACCCACATCACCATGAACTGCGATGAATCTTGGACGAACCCGAGCCTTAGCGGTGGCGCCCAACTGGGACTCTTGAGTACCAGCACCGATGACATCGATCTGCAACTCAGTGCGACGCTTCGCTTGGCCAAGGATGGCATCGATGGTGAGGAGAGCACGCCCCTGGCGATGTCTCCTTCCGAGCGAGAAGTCGACCACCGAACAGAAGTGCGCCTGCCGGTCAGCCTATCTGCAACCGACACGACGCTAAGCCGGGGCTGCAACTGGTGCGGAGGCAGCTATGCACTGACCGTCA
>CAWVVG010000067.1:0-12036 GCA_963932775.1 uncultured bacterium | reverse complement strand
GCCGGGATGGCTGGCGCTTCGAGCCCATGAGCGACATGCCATTTCAGCTCAGCTGTCGCGGCCAAGTCACGCCCACCTCCAAGGTGCTCACCTACGAGTTGTTTGTGGAGGAGGTCCACGACGGACCCATTCCCACCCTGTACGCGGACTTGCTGTGCACCGTCGATGGTCTCAAGGCTTTCCATGCCCGCCGAGTCGCTGTGCAGCTCATTCCCGGCTGGCCCCTCGACCAAGGCAGCGCCTTGCTCGAGTCTTATGTGGAGCCAAAGCCCGTTGCCAAGGCTGGCGACTTCCCCTTTGACTTCCGCTCCCTGGTCGCCTGCGCCAACGGTCGTCCTTCAGAGGCATTTGGCCCGATTTACAGCCGCTTCGATGCCCCTGGACGGGTCGCTCGTCTGCCAAATCCACCCTACCTGTTCCTCTCTCGAGTCACCCAGACCAAGGGTGAGATCGGGTCGATGGATCACGGCATGGAGGTCGAGGTCGAGTTCGACATCGCGAAAGATGCTTGGTATTTCAATGAGAACGGTTGCCGCGCGATGCCCTTCGCTGTGTTGCTCGAGGCGGCCCTTCAGCCCTGTGGCTGGCTCGCTTCTTACCTTGGCTGCGCCCTGACCACCGAGACCGAGCTGTGCTTCCGAAACCTCGATGGCAAGGGCACCCTGCACGTGGACTTGCTGCCCGACTCAGGCACGCTTGTCACCCGAGTCAAGAGCACTGGAATTTCCTCTGTGGCCTCGATGATTATCGTGAACTTTGTGGTGGAGTGCGAGGTCGACGGTGTGTTGGTCTATGACCTGGAGACCGTGTTCGGCTTCTTCCCACAGAGCGCACTCGAGAACCAAGTGGGCCTTCCCACCACGGATCTCCAGCGTGCGCTGCTCGAGGCACCCGCCAATCAGACGGTGGACTTCACTCTGCCCACCGCCAAGCTACCGCCCGGTCCTCAATTGGCCGAGCCCATGTTGCTAATGATCGATCGGGTGAGCCACTTCGACCCCACGGGTGGTCCGGCCGGCCTGGGTGCTGCCCGTGCCGAGAAGGATGTGAACCCCGGCGAGTGGTTCTTCAAGGCCCACTTCTTCCAAGACCCGGTTCAACCCGGCTCATTGGGCATCGAGGCGATGATTCAACTCCTTCAATGGACCATGCGCGAGATGGGCTTGGCTGAGGGCGTTGAGAATCCGCGCTTTGAGACCCTGGGCTTGGGCGAGGAGATGCTCTGGAAGTATCGAGGGCAGGTGATTCCGGAGAACAAACTGATCTCCTCGACTATCGAGATCACTGAGATTCGAAAGGAAGAAAGCGCTGTGCTCGTCGTGTGCGACGCATCGCTCTGGGTGGACGGAAAGCGCATCTACGAGGCCGAGGGCCTGGGCATGCGCATCGTGTCCGGTGGTACGCCAGACACCCCCACATTCATCCTCGATCCTGCAAAAGACACTTGGCTCAACGACCACTGCCCGACCTGGACACTGCCGGCGCTGCCGATGATGTCCATGGTGGACGCCTTGGCAGCCGGTGCGTGTACCGCCGATCCGGTGACGGCTCTGCGGGATGTGCGTGTGAAGGGATGGCTTGGCTTTGATGGGCCGCACACGCTCAAAACAGAGCGTCAAGGCGAGCGAGTCACGTTGATTGCGGTCGCCAAAGATGGCTCCGAGACTGAGGTGGCAACGGCTCGGGTGTTTACCGGTTGCTTTGCCGCCAGACCCGAGCCTTTGTGTGCCCTCAAGGGCGATGAGATGCCGCTGCCGTATGAGACTGGGGCGCTCTTTCATGGAGAGGCCTTTCAGGTCCTGGAGTCCTTGGTGCGCACCGCTGAAGGAGCATCCTCGGTGCTTCGTGCAGAGAGTGGCGTCCCCACAGGCAGGCTCAATCCAGGATTGTTGGATGGTGCCACCCACGGCATTCCCCACGATCAGCTCCACACCTGGAACTCGGACATTGGTTCCGACAAGGTGGCGTACCCGGCTCTCATTCCTGAGATGCAGTTCTATGGGCCCACACCCACGTCCGGCACACTTCGTTGTGAGGTTCGCCCCGATGGGTTCCTGGGTAGCCCAGAGTTCCCTGCGGTTCAGGTACAGCTCATCGGCGAAGATGGCGTGTGGTGCAGCTTTCGTTTGGTGGAGGCCTGCTTTGACAAGGGCGCCATCGGAAATGCCGAGCCTTTGGATAGGCGCGCGTTCTTGAGGGACCGGCGGTTTGTCCAGGGTGTTCGAACCAGCACAGAGGTCGACGGCACCACTCAGCTTTCCGAGGAGGCCGTTGCTGGCATCGATTGGCTGCCAGGTACGGTGGCCGAGATTTATGGCACCCGTGACGCTGGAGAGATCGCCGAGCGTGAGCACATCGGTGCTGCCCTCAAAGTGCATCCCGGACTCGTTCCAAACGGACTGCCACTCCATAGTTTTGCGCTCGATACTCAGGTGAGCGATGGTGTTGTGAGCGTCACCGGAGATGGCTGCGGCACCCTCGATATCACCCCAGTCCAGGACTTCTGGAGTGGGTGGTTCAACCGGGGCTCATGGTTGGTTGAGGATCTTTACTACGGCCTCATCGAGCAGTTCGTGGGCAAGGTCGTGGTGACAGACCCTGGGGCCTTTGAGGCGGTAAAGGGTCGGAGCCTAATCTACCTGGGCAATCATCAAGTCGGCGTGGAGTCTTTGCTGTTCTCGATCATCGCTTCGGGCCTCGGACAAGTGCCGACGGTGACCTTGGCCAAGGCCGAGCACCGCGAAACGTGGCTGGGCCAGCTTATCGCCCATTGCTTCGCCTATCCGGACGTCAAGGACCCCGAGGTCATCGCGTTCTTTGACCGTGAAGACAAGGCATCTTTGCCCAGTATTCTTGCGAAACTCAGTGCCGAGATGACAGGGACCGGGCGCAGCGTGATGGTCCATGTCGAGGGCACACGCTCTTTGGATAGCACCACTCCGGTGCAGAAGATGAGCGGTGCATTCTTGGACATGGCAATGGGCGTTAACGCCCCGGTCGTGCCCATTCGGTTCGTCGGTGCGCTTCCTCAGGAGCGCATGGATCAGCGCCTTGAATTCCCCGTAGGAATGGGCCGTCAGGACATCTACATTGGGCGTCCGGTGTTGCCAGAAGAGCTGGCTGGCTTGCATTACGGGGCACGCAAACAGAAGATCATCGAGGCCATCAATGCGCTGGGCCCGAGCAATGCGGATGAAATCGCGAACCCAGGTGACCCGGCATTCGCCGATCGCGTGGCAGCCTGGCAAGAGGCCCATGGAGTGAGCGAGGAACACGCAGTGCTGGGATGTGTGCTGCAGGGCCGTCGGGATCCTTCGCCGGACACCACCGCATTGTTCTCGGCGGCGGCAGACACTGACCTGAAGCCAGGGCCAGTTTCGGATTGGTTGGCGAAGCTAGGACATCGCATTGGACGCTGGACAGAGTCGTCGTCCTGATTCGTTCACAGACATTAAGAGCCGGATTTTCAGGATAAGATGCGGTGACGGAGGTGGAGGTGCGGACGGTTCTCATGGTACGCCGGTCGGATCGATCGATGATTGTGCGAGCTGTATGGGCCATCGGTGCAGCCGTGGCGCTGTTTGTTTGTAGCCATGGTCAGGCCCATGCTCACGCCAACGCTGGAATCGATAGCATCGATGTCATTCGCTCAAACGAAGGCACCCGAATCGGATTGGAAACCACCGTGGGGTATCTCCGCTCACGCGATGGTGAGAAATATCGGTGGACCTGCCACGAGACCGTGACCCAAGGCGATGCGGTCATGACTCCGCGGTACACAGAGAGCGCCCAAGGCGTGGTGTTGGTGACCGTGGGCGATCTGGACCAGGCGCGCCAGATAGACGAGTCGATGTACCGAACGGAGGATGGCTGCAACTGGAGTGCACCGGAAGGTTTGACTGACAACCAGATAGTGGCAGTCGCTTTTGACCCGAACGACGAAATGAACGTCATTGCTGCCACTGGAAATGACGATGGCGCCAATCGAGTCTATCGGTCGGTGGATGCGGGTCTCAGTTGGTCGGAGACCGATTTGGTGTTTGAGGACCGCGAGTTTCGCACCATCCGTTTTTCTCGTGGGCCGGCGGGCGCATTGTGGGTGACTGCCGTGCGCCACGAAACCGAAGAGGCCTGGGTATATCGAAGCCCGGATGGTGGAGTTTCGTGGTCCGAGCATCCCGTTGAGGTCCAGTCTGCGGATGGGCTGGATGTATTCGTGGACGTGCTGGTGGCCGATTTCGAGGACCCGAACACCGCATGGGTTGTCATGGGCCCCTTCTTGGACGACCGTTTGCTCAAGACCACAGACGGTGGAGCAAGCTTTGCTGAGGTGTACGCCTTCGATGGAGACATCATCGATGGTGCCCAAGACGCGGACGGTGGAATTTGGTTGGTGACGAATGAAGGCTCGGTGGTGCACGGTCCCGCTGGTGGTGAGTTCGCACCCGTGGATGGTGCGCCCCAGAGCGTCGGAATCCAGGCGGATGGGAATCAAATCATCTTGGCGACCCGGGTGGCGGGTGAGAGAACCACCATGGCGACCAGTACAGATGGCCGAACATTTGAAGCTGTGGATGTCTTTGCGGTGACCACGGGTCCCCCCGTGTGTTCTCCGCAGAGCGACTCGGCGCAGATCTGCACATCTCTGTGGTGGGATCTATGGGAGAGAATCGCCAGCGATGGGGACGAGGATACCGGACTCGTAGGTGACACGGCCAGCTCCAATCCACTGGCTACCGATACCGGGTGCTGCAGTGGGAACGCGAAGCACTCCAGTGTGGGTCTGGTCTTTTTGACCCTGTTCGGGATCGGTAGGCGCCGCAGCCAAGGTTCCCATCCAGCCGGAGTCACCCCTCCTTGAGGCCGAGCGTCCGGCTCTTCCAGATGGCAAAAACAGCGGGGTAGACCGTCAATTCTAGTAAGAATGATGTGCCCAGCCCGCCGACCATCGGGGCGGCAATTCGCTTCATCACATCGGCCCCTGCACCTGTGCTCCAGAGCAATGGTGTCAGCCCACACATGGTGGTCATGACCGTCATTAGTTTTGGCCGAACCCGTCCGGCGGCGCCTTCTACAATGGCCTTCGTCAGGTCGCTCTCGGTATTCATGGCTCCCTTCTCGCGGGCCCGCCGCTCCGAGAGGGTGAGGTACAGCAGCATGATCACGCCCGTCTCTGCATCCAGCCCTGCGAGGGCGATGAGGCCCACCCAGACCGCGACGCTCAGATTGTAGTCGAGAATAAACAGCAGCCACACGGCTCCAATCAGCGAGAAAGGCACCGCCAGCAAGACAATGCCCGTCTCTACGATCGACTTGGTGTTGAGGTACAGGAGCAAGACCACCAGGAGCAAGGTCAGGGGGAGCACGACTTTGAGCCGCTCCTCTGCTCGCTCCATGTAGCGAAATTGACCGGTCCACTCGATCCGCACGCCGGGTGGAAGTACGACTCGGTCCTCGACTTCCGCGCGGGCCAGGTCCACAAAGGTGCCGATGGCCTCACTGCCTGGGTCGATAAACACGAAGCCCGTGAGCTGGCCGTCCTCGCTGCGGATCATCGGTGGCCCAGAGACAAAGCGCACATCGGCAACTTGGGTCAAGGGAACCGGAGTGCCGTCCCTGGTGCTGACCAAGATTTGGTCGAACTGACTGGGGTCGTCCCGAAACTCACGGGCGTAGCGGACATTAACCGAGAAGCGCTTCCGCCCCTCCACCGTATCGGTGACGTTCTGGCCACCCATGGCGGTCTGAATGGCTTCCTGGATTTGGGCCACCCTCAGGCCATATCGGGCCGCCTCTGCTCGCTTGATCTCGAAGTCCACATAAAAGCCCCCTGTGGCGCGCTCGGCGAACACACCGCGGGCACCCGGCAGGTCGGTGAGCACCCGCTCGATGTCCACCGCTGTGCGCTCAATGGTGGCCAGATCGTCTCCGAATACCTGCACTGCAAGAGGGCTTCGGATGCCCGTGGCGAGCATCTCGGTCCGGGTCTGGATGGGCATCCACCAGATGTTTGGCATCCCGGGGTACTGGATTTTTTCATCCAGCTCGGCGACCAGATCATCAAAAGTCAGCCCCTCCCGCCATTCGTTTCTCGGCTTGAGCACGACGGTGGTCTCGGCCATACCGAGGGGTGCTGGATCCGTGGCTGTGTCGGCCCGTCCCATCTTGCCGAGTACGCTCACCACTTCGGGAATCTCCATCAACTGCCGATCCATGGCCTGCACGACATTGCTGGCTTCGGTGATGGACATGCCGGGCGGTGCCGAGGGCATGTAAAGGATGGTGCCTTCGTTGAGCGGTGGCATGAATTCGGAGTTCAGGCGGAGGGCGGCGGGCACGGTCAGCACCATGGCGATCAACGCAACGGCGATTACCCGCAAGCGGTGTCGGACCACGAAGTGAACGACCGGCACATAGAGCTTGTACAGCAGCTTGCTGATGGGGTGGTCCTGCTCTCGCTTTACCCCACCCTTGATCAGCAATGCTGCGAGAGCGGGCGTGAGGGTAACGGCCAGGACCGCGGCAAAGCCCATGGAGTAGGTCTTGGTGTAGGCCAGGGGCTTGAACAGTCGGCCCTCTGTGGCCTCGAGGGTGAAGACCGGCAGAAAGGAGACCGTGATCACCAGCAAGGAGAAGAAGATGGATGGTCCCACTTCTTTCATGGCGAGGATCATCACCTCTAGGTGGTCCTCCTCTGGCTCTCGTTCTTCCAGTCGTTTGTGAATGTTCTCCACCAAGATGATGGAGGCATCCACCATGGCACCGATGGCAACGGCGATGCCTCCCAGGGACATGATGTTTACCGTGAGGCCTTGGTAGAACATGGGAATAAAGGCCAGAAGTACCGCGACCGGAATGGTCAAGATCGGCACCAGCGCGCTCCGTGCACTGAGCAAGAAGATGAAGACCACCACGCTCACGACCAGCATCTCCTCGAGCAGGGTGTTCTGCAGGGTGTCGATGGAGGCTTCGATGAGCTCGGAGCGGTCGTAGGCCACTTCGATTCGTACGCCCTCGGGCAGTCCAGCGCGCACCTCGTCGAGTCGCTCCTTCACACCCTCGATGACGGTGAGCGCGTTCTCTCCTTGGCGCATCACGACGATGCCGCCCACAGCCTCACCTTCACCGTTCCACTCGGCCAGGCCCCGGCGGGACTCGGAGCCCATGGCGACCTGTGCCACATCCTTGATCAGGAGTGGTGTGCCGTCCGCTGAGACCCGCAATGGAATGGTCTCGATGTCTGCCAAGCTTTTGATGTATCCGCGGCCACGAATCATGTGTTCGTGGCCGGCGATCTCGATGGTTCCGCCTCCGCTGTCAGAGTTGGACTCGGCAATGGCTTGGGTAATATCGTTGGTGGATACACCGTGGGACATCATTCGGATGGGGTCGAGCAGCACTTGATATTGCTTCTCAAAGCCGCCGATGGCAGCGATTTCAGCGACCCCAGGCACGCTCTGTAGGGCGTAGCGAATGTTCCAGTCCTGCAGGCTTCGCAGCTCTGCGAGGTCATGGGCACCGGAGTCATCGACCAGCACGTACATGAAGACCCAGCCAACACCGGTGGCATCCGGTCCAAGAGACGGGTTGGCATCGGCGGGAAGGTCGGCGCTGACCGTGCTCAGGTACTCGAGCACCCGGCTTCGGGCCCAATACAGGTCGGTGCCGTCTTCAAAGATGACGTTCACAAAGGAGAGGCCAAAGAATGACTGACCCCGGACATAGGACACCCCAGGCGCGCTCATTAGCGCCGATGATACCGGGTAGGTGACCTGATCCTCGACCAGGTCCGGACTGCGTCCAGGCCAGTCCGTGAGAACGATGACTTGGGTGTCCGACAGGTCGGGTATGGCATCGAGGGGTGCTGCGCGCAAAGACAGAACCCCCCACAGGCCCAGCATGGCCACAAATACCACCGTCAGGATTGGGTTTCGGGCGCACCCACCGATCATCCGACCGATGAGTCCTTCGCTGTTGCTACTGGGTTTCATCTGTGGCCTCCCAATAGTCGGTCGCCGACCGAATGCGGCTCTCTGCGGCCAACAGGAAGGCCCCGGAGGTCACCACCCGCTCACCCTCGGAGAGTCCGTCATCGATGACCGTCCAGTCGCCGGATCGGGGTCCTGTTTGAATCTCCACAGGGCGCAGCCGACCCTCGCCTTTGTCCACAAATACCAAGCGACGAGCACCCGTGTAGATGATGGCTTCAGAGGCCACGGCGAGGTGTTCACCGAGGTCGACCGTGAAGGTCACATCGGCCAGCATCCCAGGTCGCAGCGCACCATCGGGGTTGTCCAATTCGATTCGGACTCGACCGGTTCGAGAGGAGGTCTCCAAGGTCGGGTAGATCAGAGAGACCTCACCTTCCAGCCGATGGTCTGGCGCGTGGGGGAGGGTCACCACCACCCGCTGGCCTTCTTTGATGTTCGGGAGGTCTTGTTCAAAGACATCGGCTTGTACCCACACCCGTCCTGAGTCGACGATTCGGTACAGCAAAGAGCCCGCCCTTACGAACGCCCCTTCGTTGACCTGCTTGTCGACAACAACGCCCTTGATCGGACTGTGAATGGAGACTTTTTGTTTCGGCTCCCCCCGGCTCAGGACGTCTTGAAGGGCCCAGTCGGACATGCCCCATAGGTGCAGTCTCTCCCGGGCTGAAGCCGCCAAGCTGCTGCCTGGTACTGCGGCCAGCAGCTCGCGCTGGGTGGCGAGCAGATTGGGACTGTAGAAGCGAAACAAGGTCTGACCACTTTGGACTGAATCACCCACGGCATCGACCTGCATGTCCTCGATCCAGCCATCTACCCGTGCCGTTACATCATGGACTTCGCTCTGGTCCCACACCACTTCGCCCACCGCTCGGATGGAGTGTACGATGGGCTGCTGTGTCACGACTTGGGTGCGAACCCCGATGCGTTGTCGGCGAACCGAGTCGACCAGGACATCACCGGTTCGCAGGTCTTCGTGGGTCACCGGGGTGAGGTCCATACTGCAGATCGGGCAGGCACCCATCTCCTGTTGACGAACCGAGGGGTGCATCGAGCAGGTGTAGTGGGCCACATCGCCGTCGTGCCCCTGGGGCGGGTCGTCGGCGAGAGCTTGGGTCCATTCATCTTCGGACCCACAGACGAGCATCTCTTGCCCCATATAGGGGTTCTCGATCTCCGTGGGAGCTTGAAACCATTTCTGAAACCCATCGGCCATCGGGCAGAAAAACACATTCCACCCCTCTTGGAGGCGCGGGTCGGCTGCTGCCAGTTGGAACAGGGCTTCCGAGAGCGTGCCAAAGGGTGCTCGGGCCACCACTGCTGTCTTGGACTCGGCCAGGGCGGTCGCACTATTGGTGGCCTGTGAAATGGCTGCTTTCACCGATTCAGGGACATCGGCATCCGCGAGCAATCCAAGCTCGGTGTGAATCTTGGATGAAGCTGCAGGCAGGGCGCCGACTTGGTCGAGCGATAGTTCGAAGCGGATCTCCTCCGCTGCGGTGAACACCGACCGGAGGGCCGTCAGCTGTGGGGCCTCAAAGGTGTGCTGGGAATCGCCGGTGGGCCCGTTCGCTGAGTGCTCCATGGAGTCACCCGTGAACCATTGTGTGAGTGGCCCTCGAAGCGCCAATAAGGCTACCAAGACCAAGACAATGGTGAAAGCTCTCTGCCAGGGCTTGAGTTGGTTCATTGTGCACCTTTCTTTGTTGTCGACTCTGGGGGCAATCCAGTTGCCCGATTGAATAGCGCCTGTTGGCTCCAAGTATTGGCCAGCGCCTCCTCGTACTCTTGTTCAAAAGTCCGCAACTGGCGCTCCGCCACCATGATGTCGGAGAAGCTGTCGCGACCACTCTGATACCCGGCCTCCGCTGCCGCCACCTGACGACGGGCGGTGGGCAGGATTCGGTCGGTATAGAGTTTGGCTTGAGCGAGGGCCTCCACCAGGTGAATCCGGGCCTCTCTCAACTCAACCCGCACAGCGATCAGTTGTTGGGCATGGTCTGCTTTGGCGCGTGCTAATGCTGCATTGGCCTCATCCACAGCACCCCGCTTGGCACCCAACTGGATGGGGATATTGGCGGAGAGTCCGAGCATGAATTGGTGCTCGGGTGCAGGCCACATCGAGTTGTAGGTTCCACCCAGTGTGAAGTCCGGCAGGTAGGCTCGCTGGGCCAGTGACACGCTGTTTTGTCTGGCCTCGATGTGGTGTGTACTCGCCACAAGCTCTGGGCGCTCTGCAAGGGCGCGCACGTCCCAATCTGTCCCGTAGGCTTGCTCTGGTGCGGCAGACAATGAAGCCGGGAGAGTCGGAAGCTCCGCTGTTGGTTGTCGGTGCAGCATTCCGTTGAGCTGAGCCATGAGCACCTGTTGTCGGGCGAGGATGGATAGGCGTTGTCGCTCGAGCAGGGCGAGCTCCACTTCGGCTTGCAGCGGGTCGTGCTGGGAGGCTCTACCGGCGGCGTACTGTGCTTCGGCACTCTGTTGAAGTCGGTGCACGATGGCTGTGTGGGCCGCGTTTATTTCTCCCGCCCGCTGGGCAACATAGTGGCTGTCGAACAGCATTGAGGCGGTCAACGCCAAGTCGAGGCGAACCTGCTCCAGGTCTGCCTTGAGTGCGGCCGCCGAGGCCCGTGTGATGGTTCCGCGCAGTGCTTGCTTTCCAGGCCACTCGAAGCGCTGACTGAGCCGGACCACCTGACCGTATCCGTGGTCCGAACCGATGGTCCTCGGTGCACTCTCATAGGTCACCATTGGGTCAGCGAGGGCCGTCACCTGTGGTTCACGAGCGAGGGCCATCTGCCAGGCTTGACGGGCAGACTCGGCGGTTGGGTTTTTCTCCAGCACTTCGGCGATCAGCCACCCACGGGTGAGCACCTCGGGCTGGGCAAGCGCTTCAGCTGGAACGAAAAGGGCGGCAGCAAACCAGCCCAAAAACAGTGGCAGCGATGCCACATCCGAGAGGCGGAGGCCAGAGGCGGCCCGCCAGAATTGTTGAAAGTTCATGTCCTAAATCCTGCACATCGATTCGAGGCAGGCCCACAGACCCAACCCCAGAGAAGTCCCGGCGCGGGTGCGCACTGGACTCATACAGTCGAAGATGTGCAGGGCTCAGATCAGGATTGAGCAGTGCTTGATGAAGATGGGTGGGCTGGTGTCCGGTGGGGGACCACGGGAACCATAGGGTACCGTGAGCCCGGTGCCATCCGAGACCAAGACCCGGTCGTCCCAGTGGATGGGCATGATCGCCAGGTGATCTGTGCTCTGAACTTCGAGCGAGAGCACCTCGGCCCGGGTGGGCGGCACCAAGTCATCGGCTCCTATCAGTTCGCAGCACGGCGTCGACGAGATGGACATCCCGGCCATGGGGGTGCCGGGTTCATGGGGGCATCCACACTTCTGACCGATTTCGCCGGTCATATTACAGAAGTACAACAACTCGTCCAGTCCGCTCGCTGGCAATGCAACGAGGAGGGCCATCCAGAAGGCCATCGTTCGTACAAGGATGTGGAGTCGAGTCTTCATTGGGTCCAGTATAGCTTGACTGAAGACAAACAGCATGACTTCCACAGAGGGAGACGCCACACCACTTCAGTCCATTGTGTCTGTAAACGGGTCTACTTGGCTGCGTATTCCTTGCGCTCTCGCTCGATCAGCCGCTTCGCCAGGTCAGCGATGAAGCCCATGCCATTTACACCGGCCTCCGCTTCGACATCCGCGTTGTAGTTGGTGGTGCCGTTGATATCGTAGGTGTAGCGTTTGCCGTCTTTGCCGGTAACAAATTCGATGCCGGCCACATCGATCCGCAGTGCCGCCATCAGCTCGATGTACCGGTGGATCAGTGGGTCATCGGGATCGATCTCACTCGCATGACGGAATTTCCCGGAGCTTCCCACTGGGCAGAATGCATCATCGTCTGCGCACTCTACGGCAGGGCAGAGCTCAAAGCCGCTCTCTGTGCTGGAGTGAATGGCCATTACCATCTGGTCTTGGACCAATTCAATCCGAGTGATGTGGGGCTCGGCCGGCTCGATGTACTGCTGAAGCAGGG